>JASJCV010000302.1 GCA_030065275.1 Desulfobacterales bacterium
TTGTCGGCGAACAGATGGTAGGCCGGGTCCTGGGCAATGGGATCCAGGAATGAAAGGCCAATGAGACCGGCGACGAGCAGGCCGATCAGAATGGATATCCGCAGTGTGAAGGATCGATCGATCATCGGCTCCGTATGATGGCGGGTGAAGCTTTTCACTCGGAATGCGAAAAAACATTCTACACCCGGAAAATTTCGCAATAATTATCTTTTTAATTATCTACAGACAATCTTGGTTAAGCACTCAGATACGTTCTTGCAACAGCCATCGGATTCGATCACGCCTTAAACCAACCGCCCAAAGCCCAGGAGGCGATTGACCGGGGACCGGGGCACGCAGGCCGCATCGGATTGATTCCCGGCGAGCAGCAGGATTTTCATCCCTTCATGGCCGGCATACAGCCCCACGAGGCCCTTGGCCTCGATGACTTCCGGTCCCGGGTGGTTGACGCCCCGGGCTTCTGGGTGACGACATCGAATACCGGCGCAGCCTCCTCCTGGGCCACGGGGCAGCCCGCCAGCAGCCACGAACGGGCATACAGGCTCTTGGACCGATGCAGACGCAGCAGCCAGTCGTAGACCGTCAATTCGATTTTCTGCAGTTTGTCCTCTTTTCCCATTCGCGGCGGCACTTTCACAGAGGCGCCAACCGGTGGGCACACGCCGTCAGGTTTCCAATTCGACCCTCAAGCCGAAGTCTCCGGATCCGCAATAGGATCAGAGTCAGGTGAAGTCGCCTCCCGGCGAGGCTGCGGGTATCAACACCTCCTCGTCGGCAGACCCCGAGTAGCCGATGGCGCTGTCGTCTTAGGTCATTGGCACCGCACCGTGCTTGACATACAGATCGAAATCCTGACCGGCCGGGCCATTCAGGGTGACCCCAAGGTTGGCGCCGGGGCTTACCATACAGTGGCAGGTATCGTAGTGGCAGGTATCGCCTTTTTGGAAAGACAGCCGCCGGCCGGCTGGCGATCGACCCTGGCCACGGCCGCATACACCTTGCCGAAGCCGAACCATCAGTCATTGGCCAATTCGTTGTAGCGCTGTCTCAACTGGCGGTAGCGCATGGCCGACCGCTCGGCCTGCTGGTTCAGACGTTCATTTTCAGCTTCGAGCCGCCCGACCCTCATTTCCAAGGCGGCGCAGCGCTTGTCCGTTTTCGGCGGCTGTACATCATCCAGGTTTGTCGGGGGGGCGACCACCAGGGGTTTGGCCACGCCATGTAAGGCCGCGGGCCGGCCGACCTTGGGGGCCCGGGGCAGCCGCGGCTTGGGTCCGACCTGCGGTGGGGGCATCCGGAAACTTTTGCTCTTTTTGGTTGGCCGCGCTGTATCGGCTTTGCCGCTGGTTTCGACAACCACCTCGACCACTTTCCCCGTGGCATCCAACTCGCGTTTGGTAGCGATCGCCACCCGAATCTCGCCTTCGCAATAATCAAGGGCCTGGCGCACGGCGTCACGCGTCGGCCCATCGATTCCATCACCAGCGACTTCAATGTAAGCAAACAGGTTTTGGGCCGCCGCCAGATAGCGTCCTTCTTCGTAATGGCGTTTGCCCCTCTGGTAGTAATCATCGACCGACCCTGCCAGCACGGGTACCTGCAGCGAAAAGACCACACAGAAACACACCGCGCCCGGCACGATGGCGTCACGGATAGACTTATAAATACGCATTACGCCCTCCTTGGATTTACGGCAATTTGGGTTTGACGGTCGCGTCCTGCGTGGCGGCCGGACTTTCGGCCTGGGTCGAGATGGTCCGCTCGGTCACACGTGTGCCAAACGGTTTGTCCTTGATCACTCCGATCGCGATCAGAATGGTGGCCATCAGGATGAAGAAAAGCCCAGGGGAGGCACTCACCAGATCGGCCTTGCCGCCCTTGAACCCGGCACTGAACTTGAAGTCGCCGCTGACGCCTTTGACCAGCAGATCGTGGCCCAGCCGCGCGATCAGGTAGCCGATCACCAGTACGGCCAGTTTGAAAAGGATGAGGCTGCCCACTGTGACCACATGGTACCAGATTGCTCCTGCCGCCCGCGGATCGAGTCCTGTTGACAAGTCCATCCTACCCCTCCTTACCTTGTTCAGATGGTTCCGGTTCCAAAACCCTCGGCACTCTCGTCAGCGCTTTGACGACCGGGCCCGGTGGGAGGTTTTATTGGGCATTCCGCAATCGTCCGCGAAAGACACCTGAACGTTTCGTGTTCGCACTTCTTGGTGCTGACAGGTTGTCGCTCTTCAGGCGGTCCGACAGCTTCGGGTCCTCCGTTGGATATTGACGCCGAGGGGACTCTTTTGGCCCCCTTGCCGGATTGACTTCCGTAAAAACGGTCAATCATTTTCCCACCGGTCCGGTGCCCGGACCGGCCCATCTATTCTTCGAGTTCGACCGTCAGCTCGAAGTCTCCGGAACCGCGGTAGGATCTGACCAAAATGAAGTAGTCTCCCGGAGATGCCGCGGGTATCACCACCTTCTCGTCGGCGGACCCCGAGTAGCCGATGGCATCGTAGTCTTCGGTGGTCGGCGCCGCGCCGTGCTTGACATACAGATCGAAATCCTGACCGGCCGGGCCGTTCAGGGTGACCCCAAGGTTGGCGCCGAGGCTCACCTTATAAAGCCGGGTATCGCCTTTCTTGGTGAGACGGCCGGCGGCTGCCGCCCGCAGATCAACCTTGGCCACGGCACGCTCCGGAAGCAATTCCACGGCACGCGCCACGGCCTGGGCAGCATTCACCTTACCGGATCCGAACCATTCCGAATGACCGTTCGCATCGTAGGTGCCCTTGCGGTGGTTGAGCACCGGGTCCGGCTGCGTGTCCTCGATCTTGTCGGCGGTTTCCTGGAGGATCTGCTTGACTTCGCGTGCCGTCAGCTGCGGGTTGGCGGAAATAACCAGCGCCGCCACGCCGGCCACCAGCGGGGTGGCGCTGGAGGTGCCTCCGAAACGGCCCGTGAAGCGGCTGCCGCCCGTGAAGCCCTGGCCGAACTGTTCGTTGTCCGTGGTCCAGATGCCCCGGCCAGGGACGTTGGCCTGGGGATCGAGGGGGTGGAAATTGTTGCTCGGCGCGCAGACCGCTATCTCCTGGCCCCAGTTGCTGTAAGCCGACTTGCGGTTGAGGCTGGTCGAGGCCGCGACGGCCACCACGTCCGGATGGGCGGCGTTACCGTTCAGGATCGCACCAGTCGTGTTGACCTGCCCATGGTCGGGATGACGCCAGACAAAACCGGTGTTGCCCATATCCTTCAAGGGGGCATTGTAGTTGCCGGCCGCGAAAACGATCACACAGCCCTTCTTGCGCGGACCGCCGCTGGCCGCCAGGCTCTGGAACTTGTTGACCAGCAGTTGCCCGAGCGGGGCGTACACCGGCGGGGGCCCCCAGCTGCAGGAGATGACATCCGCCCGCTGGCCGACGAAATCGAAGATTTCCCACATCATGTCATCGTCGGCGCTCAGGGGAAACCGCACGGGCATGAAGGCGCAGCCCGGGGCAATCCCCACCACGCCGTTCCCGTTTTCTTCGGCCAGGGCCACGCCCGCGCAGGGTGTGCCGTGGTAGTCGCCTTCCGCTGTAACCGGGAAAGGATTGGCATCCCCGTCCACGTAGTCTTTCGGGTGGACAACCTTCCCGGTGCCCCCGAAATCGGGATGTCCCAGGTCAAAACCGTCGTCCAGCACCGCGATCACGATACCGCGTACGCCGCGGGTCACGTCCCAGGCATCGACGGCGGCGACGTCCGCGTCGGCATCGAGCTCGGCCCCTTCCCAGCTGCGCAGATGCCACTGGCGGTTGAAGAGGCTATCGGTGGGGATGTAGGAACTGCGAAAGCGGTTGACGAGGTTGGGCTCGGCATACTGCACCGATTTGTTCGCGGCCAGTTCATTGGCGACTTTGATGGGATTTTTCCCGGCCGCCCGGGTCACGAGCACAAGGAAGGTGTTGGACATGGCTTCATATTCTTTGATGATGCGCACCCCCGCCTTGGCTAGAATCGACTCGATGGTTTTCCGGGTGACGCGCGGCCTGAATGCGACCACGATCCGGTCGGTAAGATAATAGCGCGTGTTTTTATCGCCTCGGGGCCGGTAGGCATGATGGGCAATACCGTCCATTTCTGCGGATCGCAGGCGATCCATGGCCGCATCCCGCGCCTCCGGGTCCACCCGGACCTTGGCGATGCGGTTCCTGACCGGCTTGACTTCCTGGACCCCGCCCAGTTCGCTGACACGCTCGAGTTCTTCCGCGTCATGGACGATGATGGTGAAAAATTCCTCTTCCTTCTCCAGCTCGATCTTGCGGCCGCCGCGCCACAGGTAGCGACCCGTGTTTTTCTTAGAAGCCATGGTGTACCTCCTTCCCGGACCTTGTCCGGCCGTAGGGAAACGCTTTAAAAGGTGATTGGTCGATGTTTGATCGTCGCCTGGTTTTTCGAAACGATTGGCATTGAAAACGCATCAAGGGGTCCGGAAGGTGGCCAGTGCAGGAATTGCCGGCAATGCGTCTTTAGTTCCTCGGCGGTAAAAGGCCATCGCAGATAATCGTCGGCACCGTCGTAAAAGGCGGCAATCGCCATGGATTCCGAACTGCTGCGCGCAATGAGAACGATTGGAAGGCGCGGATCGCGCCTGCGGATAGCGGACAACCACGAGACCGCCTTGTCCGTGGCCTGGCCGTCGGCCACGCAGAGCGCCACGGCCGGTACGTGTCGTTCCATCTGGATCGCGCCCTGCTGCATATCCCCGGCGGGCACGGGGTGCAAATCGGCATCGGCGGCCAATTGCAGCACCCGCTGAAGGAATTTACCCGACCCACCGGCAATCATGATCCTGGGCCGCTTCATTCGAAACCTCCACCTGTTGCTGGGTGATCACATAAAGCGTGCAGTCGCCGTGAGCTTCCTGAAAGAGATAAGCGCCTTGAGGGAACGGGGCCGTTCCGGCGTGAAAGATCCAGGTGTCAGGATGTGCATAACAATAAAAGAAGATTCGCGCGTGCAGGATGACGCTTCCGGGAAACCAAACGACGATAGGAAAAAAAATAAAGCAGAATATA
>JASJCV010000021.1 GCA_030065275.1 Desulfobacterales bacterium
GACCAGCGTGGAGACTTCCTGGGGCGTCGTCACAATGATCACACCGTCCAGATCGGGAATCGACTTGAGGATCGCGATGGGCTCATCGCCCGTTCCCGGCGGCAGGTCCACGAGCAGAAAGTCCAGTCCGCCCCACCGGGCGGCGGAAAGCAGCTGCCGGATGGTGCGGCTCTTGGTCTGGCCGCGCCACATGACCGGCGTCATGTCTCCGGGCCAGAAAAGGGCCACGGACAGCGCTTTGATGCCGGCATCGGTATCCACGGGATTGAGCCAGAAGGCTCCATCCAGCTTGGCCTCCTTTTTGATGCCCAGCATTTTGGGAACGCTCGGACCGTGGAGGTCCGCATCGAAAACACCGACCCGCTGACCGGCGTTGGTCAACGCCGCGGCCAGGTTCACCGTGGCGGCGGTCTTGCCCACACCGCCCTTGCCGGACAGAATGGCGATCTTGTATTTGACGTACTGCAATGCGTCGGCGATTGACCCTTTTTGCGTCAGCTGTTGTTGCTGCCGTTCGACGAAATCCTTGCGGTTCTGCTCCATCCGGTCCTCCACGTTCAATCATTTCCGATTTATGAAAGATGCTTGCAATCCGTGCCCGTTTGACCCAGCCCCAGCCTTTCAGCATCGGCAATAACCGTCTCGAATCCCGTCTCCGGCAGCCGGGAGCGGTCGTACAGGTTCTCCTGGATCAGGGCGAATGTGGCCGCGTCCAGGGCCACCGGGTCATGGGACGCCATGAACCCCAGGTTGTCCAAAAGCGGCGTTTCACTGAAAGGATAATACACCGGCTGAGGGGTGACATCCCAAATCAAGTTGACGTAAAAAATGCGGCCCTCCATGGCGGTCCGCACGGCCAGATGGCTCTCCAGGGCCCGGCTTCGAAAGGTCTCCTGAGCTTCGGGGCTCGGCCGCTGACCGTTGAACAGATACGGGCTGATCCCGTCGAGCACGCGCGTGCGGGCGCGGCCCGACAGGCAGTCGAAGCCACCATTGTAGAGCGCGCCGCTCAAACCAAACAGAGGAGTGAGGGTGACCTGGGAGAGCACCCACAGCGCATCGCTGCGGCACACGGCCGTGCCCACCTCTACACCGCCCAGTTCGGAGTCATCGCCGCAGGAGAAGAGATCGCCCTCGTCGCCGCTGAAACCGCCGTTGATGACGAAGTGACCGCCCAGGGTCTCGCTGGAGTAACCGATGCGACTGGCGACTTCCATGAAGGCATTGCCGCGCGAGCGCTTCCAGTAATCCACCAGGCGCTGCCCGTCGCACACCACCGGCCGTTCACGGGTTGCTTTCCAGGCCACATCGGCAAGGGTGCGAATGAAATTGGGGCGCAGGCTGTAATCATACCCCTCCTCGGGGACGTTGACCTTCAAGGCCACCCGCATGCCTTCGGACAGCGTATGCGTAGCCGTTGCGACTTCGGCCAGTCGGCGAAGTTTATGCACGACCGCATTGTCGAAGGACATGCGCTGATTGTCGATCCAGACCACTTCGCTCATTGGGCCTGCCTTTTACGTCTGAAATTGGTTGTGGTTTCCCGGTCCTCCCGGGAAACGGAGGGAGGCCGTCAACGCGCCTCCCTCCCTTGATGCAATGCCGTCAATTAATCGGGTGTTTCCCCTTTGAAGGGATCATACTTTTTCCACTCGTTGAACACCCAGTCCTTGTTGTAGTCGGTGCGTTTGAAGGGCATCACTTCCGTTGCCAGATCGTGGCGATGGAACGTTTCCCGCAGACGCACGGTCGTGGGTTTATGGCTGCCGTCGCGGATCTGCCACTTGGCGGCATTTTCAGGCGTCAATACCGGCTCGTAGTTGATCAGGTTGTACTTCATCGTTCCCAGACCGATCTCCTCACCGGCGGCCATGGTGATGCGCGGGCTGAAGCCGTTGACCTCGCGGAACTTGTCGTCGCCGGGTTTGAGGCCCTTTTCATCAGCCACGGACCCCGGGCTGATCGGGGCGGCGTCGATGGCATCCAGCGTGGCCATTTCGGTGGCGATCAGGTCCTTGCCGGCGAAGAGGCCCACATCCGGGCAGAGCGCCAGACCGGCCCACGGGAAGCAGTCGCATTCCGGGACCACGTCGATGGCATGGTTGATGTAACCCACTTTGCCCCGCTCGAAGCACTTCAGCGCGCCCAGCGCGGCGTCGGCATGCGCGATCATCGCGTTGGGGAAATAGTTTTCCTCGAAGGTGATGCCGGTCATCCCCGAGAAAATACAGGTGACCTGGCAGGAATAACAGAGGCGGCATCTTTCCGGAAACCATTTTTTCCCATGCGCCGTCACTTTGTGGGCGTTGCGCGGGCAGGAATCATCGCACATCTGGTGGAACTTGCAGGCCTTGCCCGGACACTGGTCCGTAAACTTGGGCCAGCCGATGGCATCATGAGGATCGCCCCAATGGGCCAGATGGGTGATGTACTTGCCGCGTTTGGACTGGCAACCGATGCCCAGCTGTTTCAGGATGCCGCCGTACATGGTGATCGAATGCCCGCGGGCATGCGCCAGCACGATCATGGCATCCGCTTCAGCGATGGCCCGGCCGACATAGGTCTCCTTAAGAATGAGCCCCTCGGGGATATCGACGCGGTAATCGTCCTCGCCGGCATACCCGTCCGCGATCAGCACGGGGCAGCCGAAGGTGGCGTCCGTGTAGCCGTGACGGATGGCGCCTTCGAGCTGGTACTGGGAAATCGCCATGCTGTTATGCGTGTGATAAGAAAGGGTCGTGTCGTTGACCACATACGGATGACCGCCGCAGGCCTTGACCTCTTCCACGATGGCGGCAATGTATTCCGGTCGCAGGATCGCCGTCCGGTTGTACTCGCCGTAATGGATCTTGATGGCGACCTCGTCGCCCTTGTCGAAGCATTCGTTCATCTTCGATTCATAGAATAGATCCTTGGCCTTGCAGATCATGGATTCGGTCCAGTTGGTGGCGTTGGCCTCCGCAAACCAGACCTTGGGCGCCCCTTTCTTGGTGAAGGGACCCCATTTTTCCTTCGGCGGGTTCCAGCTTTTCGCCTGATACGTGTCGCGACCGCCATCAATGGGACCTTTCATGTCGGTCCATTTGGTAGGTTCGCACTTGTACTCAGCCATGAATGCCTCCTCCTTTCCATCGCGTTATAACGGATGAACCGTTGTCTCGTTTAAGGCCTAAAACATCGCCGGACATTCCTTCGCTCGATATGGCAGGCATCACCCCCTCCCCCAGTTGGTCGGCATGTGCGAAAACCACATCCAAATCTGCACAGCAAATACCATACCGTTTGATGAGTTTCGGGGCTCACGGGGATCGCACTGATAGCCCGTGTAAAAAATATGAATTATTTTCAGTTGATTAAATCCGTTCATCACTGTCCGGGGGCACGGCCGGCCGGGACAAAGTTCTGGTGGATGAACGGTCGCATGGGGGCCAATTGAGGTGCAGCGAATCGCAAAAACATCGCACTAACAATCATAAATTATTGATATCATATTTAAATATATAATTTAACACGACTGGGGCCAAAAGGGACAACCCACCACAGGCGATTATCGCGGTGGTTTCGGTGGGTGTCGGGGTGCGTGAGAGCGCACTTTTCCTCTGCTTCAGGAAAAGATTTTGAACTTATGAATTTTTTTGTAGAGCGTCTTGCGGTTGATCCCCAAAATCTCGGCCGCCTTGGATTGATTCCCCCCGGTCTCGGCGAGGACGGCGATGATGTGCTTTTTTTCCATCTCTTCCAGGGTTTTTAGCGGCCGCCCCGCCCCATGTTGATCGTGGGCCAGATGTCGCGGCAGGTCATCGGGGCGGATCGCATCGCCTTCGGCAAAGATGAGGGCTTTGGTGATCACCGAGCGCAGTTCGCGGATGTTGCCGGGCCAATGATAGGCGGCCAGAATGTCCATGGTCTCGGGGGCGATGGTCACGGTATTCGGGCCATCGCTGTAGAGTTCGATCATTTTGGCGGCCAGGGCCGGTATGTCCTCGCGGCGCTGGCGCAGGGGCGGAAGGGGCAGGGAGACGACGTCCATCCGGTAGAGCAGGTCCTTGCGCAGACGGCCTTTGCGCACGGCATCGTACAGATCGATGTTGGTGGCCAGGATGATGCGGGCATCCACCTGAACCTCCTCGGTCTCACCGACGCGCCGGAACTTGCCGGTTTCCAGAAAGCGCAGGAACTTTTTCTGGAGATCCAGATCGATGTTCCCGATTTCATCCAGGAAGAGCGTCCCCTTGTGGCTTTTTTCGACGAGCCCCCGCTTGCGGTCGTCGGCCCCTGAAAAAGCGCCCTTGCGATGGCCGTAGAGTTCGCTTTCGGCCAGGTTATGATTGAGCACGCCGCAGTCCAGGACGATGAATGGGGCCTTGTTGCGGGCGCTGCTTCGGTGAATCTGGGTGGCCAGAACGTCCTTGCCCACGCCGGTCTCGCCCTGGATCAATACGGTGGTATCGGTGGGGGCGATGCGTTTCACAGCCGAATAGATCTTGGCCATGGCCGGACTGGGGCAGAGAATCGTCTTGTCGTCGCCGCGGCATACGGCGCCGACCCTGAACCGGTCATCCCCCGTGCAGGCCCGCCGGTCCTGCAGGACCTGCCGGGTCAGCCGGAGCAGTTCGTCGAGCTTGAAGGGTTTGGTGACATAGTCCCGCGCACCGAGTTTCATGGAGGACACGGCCGACGCGATCTCGCCGTGACCCGTGATCATGATCACCTCGGTGCTCGAGGACTGGCGCTTGAGTTGGCGCAGCGTCTCGATGCCATCCATCCCGGGCAGCTTCAGATCCAGAAATACGACGTCGTACTTGTCCTGACTGAACTTGGTAAGACCCTCTTCACCGCTGCCGGCCGTGGTAACATCGAAGCCCTCAAGACCGAATTCGCTGCGAATCAGGTGGCGGATGTTTTTTTCATCGTCGATGGCCAGGATTTTCCCGTCCGCCATTGCGTCGACTCCCATTCAAGACGATCTTTTAAGAAATCACGATTTGGACGGTTTCGTAAAAAGTTCGAGAGCAAGGCTTGCGAAGCCCGAGGAATGAAGCGTACTTAAAGTACGCTGCAATGACGAGGGCTGAAGCGTAACGCCGCTATCGGACTTTTTACGAAACCGTCATTCAAGGCAGCGCCACCGGAAAGCGCAACACCAACTGCTGGCTGCCGTCACCCCCTGACAGGGTTTGAACGTCGCCTTTGTGGTGGCGAATGATATTGTAGCACAGCGACAAATCCATGCGCTCCCGCCCCTGCAATGCAGCGCCATCCAGTGCCGGGTAGGTCAGGCAGCCTGAAAAATCACCGGACAGGCGGCCGTTCGGATCGGGCAGCAGCACCTCGATATTCTCCCCGTCGTTGCGCGCGATAACCGCCAATTCCCCGCCGGCGGCCATGGCGCTGAACAGTTGCTTGAAGAGGTTCAGGAAAAGATGTTTCAACTGGCTGCTCTTGCCGATGATGCCGTTAAAGCCGGCTGACAGGTGGTTTTGGTAGGTGATTTGAATGCGGTGATCCATGGCGTGCTGCCGGACCAGGGCGATGGTTTCCGCGATGATGACGTCGATCGGCAGCGTTTCGTATTCATCCGAGGCGTTTTTGCTGAATTCCCGCAGATTTTGAATGATGTCCTTGCAGCGGTAAGCTTCGCTGTTGATAATCTCCAGGTATTCCCTAAAAGACGCCAGCAGCCGGCCGTCATCCGCCACATCCCGGCGTTTGAGCCGCTTGAGCAAACCCTCAGAAAAACCGGCGATCGACGTCAGCGGATTGTTGATTTCATGCGCCAGACTCGTGGCCAGAAATCCGACCGAAACCATGCGGTCAGTCTGCATCGAGCGGAATTCGAACTCTTTTCGCTCCGTAATGTCGCGCATGATCAGAATGACCTCTTCCACCTGCCCCCGAGCGCCGGCGATGGGTGACGTGGTCCATTCATAGAACCGGTTGGCCTGGCGGCCTTTCTTGAACATGTGCTCGCCGCGCATCATCTGGCCGGTTTCCATGGTTTTCAGGGCCGGACAGTCGGGGCAGCGCGTGTCTCGCTGATAGAAAACCTGATGACAGTGCCTGGCCGTATCCGAAATATCGGGAAACATTTCGCGCTGCACCTGATTGGTGAAAACAACCGCCAGGTTGCGATCCAGAATCGTGACCCCGTCACTCATGCTGTTGAAAATCGCGTTCAGGCGATTGTGGCGCTTGGCCAGCTGCAGATTGAGCTTTTCGAGCTCCTTGATCTTGGTGCGCACCTCCTTGAAATAGCCGATCTTCGAATGGCGCAGCCCCTTGAAATCCAGTTCGGCTGGAATGCGTTTGTCGTCCATGACCAGAGCCTCCACTACCAGACGTCGCGATACATGGCCTCGATATCGCCAATTGAATAGGTACAGGGATTGGTGAGCATACAAATGTCCTCCTGGGCCATGGCGGCCATCGTCGGCAGATCGTCGGCCGATACACCCAACTGAGACAAATGCCGGGGCAATCCCAGTTGATCGATCAGGGCCTCGATCTGGGCAGGCACTTGCTGAGCCGCTTCCGTGGGGTGCATGCCCCGGGTTTCAACTCCCAGGGCCCGTGCCATGCGGGCAAATTTATCCGTTTCGTGGCTGAGGTTCCGGCGCACCACCGACGGCAGCATGACCGAATTGACGATGCCGTGGTGCAGATCATAGAGCCCCCCCAGAGGATGCGCCAGGGCATGGACGGCCCCCAGGATGGCGTTTGAAAAGGCCATGCCGGCCTCCAGACAGGCCACGGCCATGCCTTCCAGGGCCGCCGCGTCCTTGGTTTTGGTGGCCCGCACCAGGTGCTGGTGAACCAGTTCGATGGCATGGATGGCGTGGGGATCGGTCATGGGCCAGGACAGCGAGGACACGTAAGCCTCGATGGCGTGGGTCAGGGTATCCATGCCCGTGGCGGCGATGAGCTCTTCCGGCTTGGTCTCGAGCAGGGTTGGGTCGATGATCGAGATGTCCGGCATGATGGCCCGGCTCAGGATGCACAGTTTCATTTTACGGCGGCTGTCCAGCACGACGGCAAATTGACTCACATCCGCACCGGTGCCCGCCGTGGTCGGCGCGCAGATCAAAGGCGGGATTGGATGCATGACGCGATTGCAGCCCACGAATTCCTCGAGCTTGCCGTAGTTGGTGGCCAGCACCGCAATCCCTTTGGCCGTATCGATGGGGCTGCCGCCGCCCACCGCGATGATGACGTCACAGCCTTTCTGGTGGTAGAGCTGGACACCTTGATTGACCTGGAAATCCCGGGGATTGCTGACCACGTTGTCATAGACCACGTAGTCAAGCTGTTCCCGTTTGAGATTACGGATGGTGCGATCCACCCAGCCGGCAGCGATGATGCCCGGATCAGTGACCAGAAAGATCTTTTCCCCGCCCAGGCGCGCGGCGCAATGCCCGATGCCGGACAGGGCCTCCGGTCCGTAGATGATCTCCGGAATATCGAATTTGAGCAGATCGTCGTCCATGCATTGCATAGGCATAATTTCGCGGCCTTACCCGAGGGGCGAGGTGATTCGGGGCGGCATCGCCTCCACCGCCCGCAGATTCACTATCCAATACCAGGTTGAGGTGTCAAGAACTATGGAAATCCAGCCAGTTACCATCGTCAGCCCCGGCTGCTTCCCCAAAGGCCGAATCGGGTTTCTCCCGGCAGCGCGGCAGACCCCGCCGCCACCGCGCGGGTTGCGGTGCACCGGCCGGCGGGTGGGGTCGCTTGTCCCAAAATTGGACACGTTCTGCTCCGCCGTTCCATGATCAATCCAGGTTCCGGTCGCGGGTCGGACAGCGGCCGCAGGGCCTGTTTTCCCCTCCGCCAAGGCATTTGGTTATGTTAGCACAAGATTTAGACAATCCGTTCTTTTCCGCGCCTGGCGGCTTTAGGTCCCGGGGCGCGGACCACCCCATGTGTGGCACATAAGTTGCTGTTGGTGCCAGCGAATGGCGAATGTCGCATGTGTCCCCGTGGACCCACATCAAACCAATCTGCAAAAGTGAAGCCGAAAATGCACGAAGAACTTTTCAGCCCCTTGAAAATCCGGCGTACCGAGCTGCCGAACCGCACCTGTTTTTTGGCCCACCGCACCAATTACGGCAGATCCGGGCGCATAACGGACCGCCATATCGCCCACTATCGACGCCGAGCCCAGGGCGGGTGCGGTCTGATCATCGTCGGCGAGTTGACGGTCCATCCGGACGACCGCCCGTGGGAGACCCTCATCGAGGCCTATCATCCGGAGGTGGTCGACGGCTTTCAACGGCTCACCGCCGCCGTCCATCAATTCGATACGCGGATCATGGCCCAGCTCAACCATCATGGGTTTCAAAGCAGCGGCTACGTGACCCGCAAGGCGATTCTGGGCCCCTCGGCCGTGGCCGACATCGTCTTCGGGGAAACATGCAAGCCCATGGAACCCGAGGACATGACCGAAATGATCGAGGCCTACCGCCAATCCGCACGCCATGTGCAGCAAGGCGGCTTCGACGGTATCGAAATCGACATGGGCCCTGAATCGCTTCTGCGCCAGTTTCTCTCTCCGATCAGCAACCACCGCGGCGATGAATACGGCGGCAGCCTGGAAAACCGCATGCGGTTTCCGTTGCAGGTCGTGGCCGCCGTGCGTGAGGCCGTGGGGCCGGATTTCACCGTCGGCGTCTGCCTGTGCGCCGACGAAAAATTCTGGGGAGGGATCACCACCGAAGAGTCCGTCCAGATGGCACAAACCCTGGAAGCCACCGGGTCCGTGGATTTCATCAACGTGGCCCTCGGCACGTATTACAACCTCCACCTGATCATGCCCTCCATGCATATTCCCCTGGGCTTTACGATCGAGGCGGCCGAGCAGATCAAGGCCGGCATCGGCCTGCCCGTGATCGCCAGCCACCAGATCGGTTTCCCGGCCCAGGCCGCGCAACTGATCGCCGAGGGCAAGGCCGACATGGTGGGGTACATGCGCGCCCTTTTGAGCGACCCCGACATGGTCGTCAAGGCCCGGGAAGGCCGCCTGGAGGATATCTGCTTCTGTGTGAAAGACAACATGGGCTGCGTCGGCCGACTCAACCAATCCAAGGCCCTGGGCTGCATCCAGAATCCGGCCGTGGGCTACGAGCCGCTCGACGGCGATGAGTCCTGGCCGCCGATCGAAAAAAAGAAGAAGGTCATCGTCGTGGGTGCGGGCCCCTCGGGCATGGAAGCCGCACGCGTGGCCCACGAGCGCGGACACGACGTGACGATCTATGACAAGGCCGATAAATTGGGCGGCCAGGTCAAGCTCATCGGCAAACGCCCCGGGCGCGGCGCCATGCAGGGTGTCATCCGCTATCTCGCCGGCCAGCTCGCCAAACGCGAGGTCCCCATCAAGACAGGTGTAACGGTCACCCCTGAGATGATCCTGGAGCAGTCACCGGACGCCGTCGTCGTGGCCACGGGTTCCGTGCCGCTGGAGAATCCCTATCCCGGCACCTACGGACCGCCAGCGGTGCTGGACGGCTGGGACGTCATCCAGGGCACGCACCCGGTGGGTCAGAAAGTCCTCGTGGTCGACGAGGACGGCGGGCACCATGCCATGGCCACGGCGGAGCTTCTGGCCGAACAGGGCAAACAGGTGGACATGGTGACCAGCGATCTGTTCATCGGCATCGAGCTGGCCCCCCGCGGCGAGCTCTATCTGGGACGTCAGCGCCTGCTGCAGAAGGGCGCCACCTTCCGCACCGATCTGGACATTCTGGAGATCGACGCCCAGGCCGACGGCATCCGGGTCACGGCCCGGGACACCTACACCAACGAAACCATCCTGTTCGAGGATTACGATACGGTCGTCCTGGACATCGGCAATCGGGTCGAGGACGAACTCTACCACCAACTCAAAGGCCAGGTCGCCGAGGTCTACCGCAGCGGCGACTGCGTCGCTCCCCGGGGGATCGACATGGCCATCATTGAAGGCCGCAAAGTAGGAGAATTGCTGTGAGCGAATTCAAATATCTTTTTTCATCCCTTAAAATCGGCGCCACCGTGGTGCCCAACCGCATTCATTTCGCCGCCCACATGACCAATTATGCCGAGGACAACCTGATCAGCGACCGGCATATATACTACTATCAGGAGCGGGCCAAGGGGGGCGTGGGGCTCATCACCACCGAGGAAATGGGCATCCACCCCACGGATCACCCCTACGCCAAACTGGTCGATGTCTATCATTCCGAGGTCATTCCGGGATTCAAACGCCTGACCGCCGCGATTCACGAATACGATACCAAGATCTTCGCCCAGCTCAATCACAACGGTATGCAGGGCGACGGCAAGATATCCCGCCTGCCGGTCTGGGGGCCATCGACCGGCAAAGATCCCATCTTCCGGGAAACCTGCAAGGCCATGGAGCTCGAGGATATCCAGGAATGCATCGAGTATTACGCCCTGTGCGCCAGGAATGCCGTGGAGGGTGAATTCGACGGGATCGAACTGCAGCTCGGACACAGCTCTTTGATCCGTCAGTTCCTTTCACCGCTCACCAATCATCGGGAGGACGCCTACGGCGGCAACATGGAAAACCGCTGCCGCTTCGCCCTCGAGGTGATCGATGCGGTGCGCAAGGCCGTGGGGCCCGATTACACCCTGGGTGTAAGGCTCAACGCCGATGAAATGCACCCCCGGGGCGGGCTTACCCACGAAGATGCCAAAAAGGTGGCCGTGCGCCTGGAAGCCTCCGGCCAGCTCGACTTTCTGGATCTCAGTCTGGGCACCTTCTACAACCTCTATCTGGTGGAAGGCTCCATGCACACCCCGTTGGCCTACACCGCGCCGCTGTCCGCCGGCATGCGCTCGGTGGTCGACCTGCCGGTCTTCTGCACCAACCGGATCAACGATCCGCATCTGGCCGAAAAAATCCTCGCCGACGGCCAGGCCGACATCATCGGCATGGTGCGCGCCCTGATCTGCGATCCGGAACTGCCCAACAAAGCCATGGAAGGCCGGATGGACGATATCCGCAACTGCATTGCCTGCAACCAGGGATGCATCGCCCGCATGGGGCTGGGGTATCATCTCGGATGCCTTCACAACCCGGCCGCCGGCATGGAGGAGGAACTCGGGATCGGCACCCTCAAGCCCGCCGAAACCCCCAAGAAGGTCGTGGTGGTGGGCGCGGGTCCGGCGGGTCTCGAGGTGGCCCGGGTGGCCACCCTGCGCAAGCACCGCGTCACCCTGATCGAAAAGGACGAGGATGTCGGTGGACAGAACATCCTGGCCGGCAAGGCGGCCGGCCGCCAGGAGATCACCGGGGTCACCCGCTGGCTGGTGAGCCAGCTGAACAAACTCGAACTGGATATCCGCCTGGGCGTGGAGGCCACGGCCGAGACGGTGCTGGACGAAGCGCCGGACGTGGTGGTGATCGCCACCGGCTCCCAGCCCAAAACCAACCCCTTCCCGGGCGAGTACGGCCCGCCGCAGGTCGTCAACACGGTGCAGGTGCTCACCGACCAGGTCGAGACCGGCGATAAAGTGCTGCTGATCGACCTGGACGGCCACCACCAGGCCACCGGCACGGCCGAGCTTCTGGCGGATCGCGGCAAGCAGGTGCACATGATCACGGCGGCGCTGTTCATCGGGTCGGCCCTGGGGCCGCTGCAGGATCTCTACCTGACCCGCAACCGTCTGGCCAAAAAAGGGGTTACCTTCACCCCCGACATCGCCGTGCTCGAAATCCAGGGCACGCTGGTCAAGGGGCTGAATGTCTACTCCAACGAAATGATCGACTTCGACGGCTACGATACGGTCGTTTTAGCGGCGGGCAATGTCGCCAGCGACGGACTGTATTACGAATTAAAAGGCAAAGTGGATACCCTACACCGCGTCGGTGACTGCGTGGCGCCGCGCAAAGCGGACATGGCCATCATCGAAGGCCACCGCATCGGAAGAGCCATTTAGGAGGGGCCATCGTGGATATCTGGATATACGTCAATCACCGCGAGGATGAGATCGAGGAGACGACCTTCGGTCTGACCACCGAAGCCAGACGTCTCCTGAACGAGTGCGATCAACCCGGCCGGATCACCGGCGTGGCCCTGGGCCCCGTGTCCGCGCCCGTCCTGGAGTCACTGGGCCGCTACGGCGTGGAGCGCGTGCTGCACATTAACGCGGACGGCATGGCGCGCTATCAGGGCGAAGTCTATGCGCAGGCCCTGGCCGGGACGGTTCAAAAGGAAAGCCCGGCCTGTCTGCTCATGGCCCAGACCGCGGAAACCGAAGACCTGGCCCAGCGCGTGGCGGCCAGCTGCGACACCGCTCTGGTGACCAAAGCCATGGACTTCAACCTGACCGCCGAGGGCAAGGCCCTGGCCATCCGCCCGGTGGCCAACGGCTATCTCTTCGAGGACCTCGAACTCGATGCCAGCCCGGCGCCGATCGTGCTCTTCCTGCCGGCCGTCCTGCTGGATACCGTTCCGACGCAGGAAACCACGGCCTCGGTCAGCCAGGTGCCGTTCCAGCTGGCGGCGGATGACCTGCAAACCCGCACCGTCGAGGTCATCGAAGCCGCTCCGGAAGATCTCGACCTGGAGGAGGCCGACATCATCGTGGCCGCCGGCCGGGGCATCGGCAAGGGGGAAGCCTTCGGCAACGTCCAGGCGCTGGCCAAGGCCATCGGCGGCTCGGTGGGGGCTACCCGGCCGATCATCGACTGGGGGCTCGTGGAATACGAACGTCAGATCGGCCAGACCGGTAAATACGTCGCCCCCCGGCTGATCATCAACCTTGGCATCTCGGGGGCCAACGAGTACACGGCCGGCATGGAAAAAGCGCAGCAGGTCATCGCCATCGACCGCAACCCGCGGGTACGGATGTTCCGGTTTGCCGACCTGGGGGTCGTGGGCGACGTGCATGAAATCCTGCCCCTATTGATTTCCCGAATCGAGGAACACAAATGAAGCCATACCTATTCCAATCCGTTTGGGCCGGCGTCCTGACCGTTGTTCTTCTGGTGGCCGCCTCTGCCAGCGCCGCCGAAAACGAGGCTGAGACGGCCTATACCGATGAAGCCTGCATCGAATGCCACCGCATGGGCAGCGAGGAAAGTGACCGGCATATGGATGTCGAGGCCTACCGCGCCTCGATCCACGGCCAGGAGGAGACCACCTGCCAGGACTGCCATAGCGGTGTGGTCGACGACAGCCACCAGAGCGAGGAAGGCTCCGGGGCCGTGGACTGCAGTGCCTGCCACGACCAGGAGAGGCAGCACGGCCCGGAGGATGCGCCCCTTCAATGCCACGAGTGCCATACCACCCACGACATCCGTGCCAAAACCGACCCGGCCTCGGCCGTGCATCCGGATCGACTGCCGGTTACCTGTGGTGAATGCCATCCAGCCACGGCCGATGCCGAAGATTACTTTTCCTGGTTTCCGTCTTTCCAGATCGCGTCTCACGCCAAGGGCGATTTCGGCACCGCCTATGAGAAGGCCAATTGCCTTGGCTGCCATCAGGGGGCCGGGGCCCATGGCGAAAGCGAGCCCATCAACGACGAGACCTGCTACAAATGCCATTACGACCCGGAAACGGCCGGCGCCCTTTGGGGGAAGATGCACCCCGTGGCGGATCGCGAAACCCAACCGGTTATTTTCGCCGCCGCATCCCTTTATCAGGTTTTCATCGTCGGCGGTCTGGCGGCACTGGTGATCGGGTTTTTCAGATCGCGCACCCGACGGAAAGCAGCGAAAAGTAACACGGGCCAATCCCCACAATAAATCCGTTAGCGAGGAGCTTTAGTCTTGAAGGCACTGTTGACATCATTCGACCTATTCGTGATCGCCCTGGCGTTTGTGATTATGGGCCTCGGTCTGGCCCGGCGCTGGGCGCTGTGGCGGGAGAAGAAACCCGCCGGCATCGCCGGCAACTGGCAGGGTTTGATGGCATCGGTTCTGGCCCATCGGGGGATCCTCGATCGCCCCGCGGTGGGGCTGGGCCATCTGGCCGCGTTCTGGGGGGTGGCCATCCCCCTGCTGGTAATCATCGTGGCCCAATTCGGTTTTATCATCCCCCAGGCCCCGGCCCGGTTGCTCTCGCTGATTCAGGATCTGGCCGGTGCGGCCCTGCTGATCGGCATTGTCTACCTGCTGGTACGGCGTCTCGGCCGGGAGGAAAGCGAAGGCCCTTCCCGCACGCTGCTGCCCATCATCCTGCTGCTGGTCATCGCCATCTCCGGCTATCTGGCCGCCGGCGCCCGCATGAGCATCCTCGGAACCGGAGAAGCTCCGTGGTCTTCGCCGTTCGGATGGCTGTTTTCCCTTATCGCGCCGGCCTCGCCGGTCTTTATGCAGATGATGATCCGTCTGCATTTTCTGGCCGTGCTGTTGTTGATCGCCGCCATTCCCTACACCTTCATGCGCCATGCGGTGGCCTCGCCCCTGAACGTGTTCTACCGCAAGCAGGGTCCCCGGGCCGCGCTGACCCAGCCGACCCTCGAAAAAGGGGCTGTCGGGGCACGCACCGTCGACGACCTGTCCTGGAAGCAGTTGCTGGATGCCGAAGCCTGCGTGGCCTGCGGTCGCTGCGAAGAACACTGTCCGGCCACCATCTCGGGCAAACCCCTTTCGCCGCGCAAAGTCATCCGCACCATCCGGGAACAGGTGGAGACGGTCCGCACCCAGGGCAAATCCTCCGGGAACGGGGCGGCGCTGCCGCTGCTCGCGAATGACGTCACGGCCGACGAAATGTGGGCCTGCACTTCCTGCATGGCCTGTATCGAACATTGTCCGGTGGCCATCGAGCCGATGGACAAGATCATCGACATGCGGCGCTACCAGGTCATGGGCGAGGCCCGTCTGCCGTCCGAAGCCCGGCCCATGCTCCGCGATCTTGAAATCTACGGCGACGTGCAGGGCAAGGGGGCTGCCCATCGGGCCGACTGGGCCATGCACCGGGATGTTCCCGAGATCGGCCGCAGCGCCAACCCCGGGGCCGCCGAGGTGGACGTTCTCCTCTATGTCGGCTGCTCGGGGGCTTTTCACCCCCGCAATCAGGAAACCAGCCGGGCCATGGCCAAAATCCTCAAGGCCGCCGGCATCCGTTTCGCCATTCTGGGAAGCGAGGAATGCTGCTGCGGCGACCCGGCGCGACGACTGGGCGATGAAGCCCTCTTCCGCCGGCTGGCCCGCCAGAACATCACGAAGTTCGAGCAATACCAGGTTAAAAAAATCGTGACCCTCTGCCCGCATTGCCTGAATACCCTCAAAAACGAATACCCCGAGCTGGGCTGCCGCCTGGAAGTGGTGCATGCCACCGAAATGGTGACGGAGCTGATCCGTGAAGAGCGCATCACCCTGAAATACCCGGTGGCCGACAAGATCACCCTGCACGACGCCTGTTATCTGGGGCGCTACAACCAGGTCTACCAGCCGCCCCGGGATATCTGCCGGGCCGTTCCGGGCGCTGCGCTCGAAGAGACCGAACGCAACCAGGAGAAGGGCTTCTGCTGCGGCGGCGGCGGCGGACGCATGTGGCTGCATGAAAATATCGGCGAGAACATCAATGTGGTCCGCGCCCAGGAGATCACCGCCACCGACGCCGATTTGATCGGTACGGCCTGCCCCTACTGCCTCGTCATGCTGGACGACGGCGTAAAGTCCCTGGAAATGGAAAAAACCCCCAAAGTTGCCGACGTCATCGACATCGTGGCCGACGCTCTGGGGTAGCCGCCTTCAATTCGTGAACGAACGAGGATGACATGCATATCATCGTCTGTGCCAAACAAATTCGACACACCTACGCGCGAACGGGAACATCCCCGGACACCCACTATATCGAGGACTGGGACGGGGTCTACCGGGTCAATCCCCACGACGAGGCGGCCCTGGAACTGGCCCTGCGCGTAAAGGACGACCATGCCGGTATCACCGTGAGTCTCCTGACCATGGGGCCCATGATCGCCGAGCACGAGTTGCGTCGCTGCCTGGCCACGGGCGCCGACAACCTCTATCAGATCGACGGCAACAACGCCCCTGACACCGCGCAGGAACCTATCGATCAACCCGATCCCTGGGAGAAATCCGACCGACTGGCGCGCGCCGTTAAAAGCCTCAACGGCGATCTGGTCCTGTGCGGAAAGGAGTCCCTCGACAAGGGCAACGGCCAGGTGGGGGCCTTGCTGGCCCATCGGCTGGCGCGGCCCTTTGTGTCGGCGATCACCGACCTGGGCCTGGCCACATCCGATGGCCAGGTGCAGGTGCAGCGCAGCGCCGGCCGCGGGGTGCGCGAGATCATCGCCTGCCAACTGCCGGCGGTTTTCAGTGTGGACCTGGGCGTGGACCTGCGCCTGCCCAATTTGAAACGACGGCAATGGGCTGACGAATATCCCCCCCGGCCGGTGGAAGGCAATGGCGAAAGTGCGCCGCCCCGGATCGTATGCAAACATCGCTTTCAGCCCCGTCCGCGCCCGAAGCTGATTCCGGCCCCGGACAGCCGCCAGCATGCCTACGATCGCATCATGCAGCTTCTCACCGGCAGCACGGTGGAAAAAAAGGGCGAGATGCTCACCGGCAGCCCCGATTCCCAGGTCGAGGGCATCCTCGCATTCTTGAAAACCAATGGCTTCCTCGAATCGGACCGCAGCGACGAATAGCAGCCCCCTGGCCTACCGGCTAAGACCCGCCGCCCGCTTTGAGCGACTTGAAAACGGCGGGGGCGCCCTGGTGCTGGGCTACCCCTTGCGTGCGCTGTTCATCCATGCCGCCTGGCACCCGGTCCTGGCCTGCCTGGCGGGCGGCGATTGGGTGCCCTGGGAGCGGATCGCCGCCGCCATGCCGGCTCAGCCGGCCGAGGCCGTCGAGAGCTTTGTGAACACCCTGGTCCGCAGGGGCTATCTGGCCCAGACGGGATTTCCCCGGCTGGCCGCATCCGATTATCCGTCGGTGTCGGTGATCATTCCGGTTCGGGACCGCCCGCAGGAAATCCGCGCGTGCCTTGCTTCGCTCACCCGGCTCGACTATCCGACCGCCAAACTTGAAATCATCGTGGTGGACGACGCCTCCCGGGACGACACGCCTGCAGTGATCGAGCAATTCCGGGAAGCGCACCTGATCCGCATGACGCAGCACCGCCAGGCCGCCTTCTGCCGCAACCTGGCCGCCGAGACGGCCCGGGGCGATATCCTGGCCTTCATCGACTCGGATTGCCTGGCCGATCCCACCTGGCTCAAGGAACTGGTCCCCGCCTTTCGGGACCCCTCCCTGGGCGCCCTGGGCGGCTGGGTCGATGCCGCCTTCGACGACAACGGGCTGGACCGCTACGAGAAGGTCAAATCGGCTCTGAAGATAGGCTCCTGGTTTAAACGCTCGGAACAGGCCGAACGGTTTTTTTATGTGCCGGCCTGCAATTTCCTGGTACGCCGCGAAGCTTTCGCCCACATCGGCGGGTTCCGGGCGTCGCTGCATGTGGGGGAAGACGTCGATTTCTGCTGGCGGCTGCAGGATGCCGGCTATTCACTGGAATACCGCCCCATGGGCCGCGTGGCCCACAAGCACAGAAACCGTCTGGGGGCTTTTTGCGCCCGGCGTTTCGACTACGGCACCTCCGAGCCCGTGCTCCAGTCGCTGCACCGCGCGCGCGTCAAGACCCTTTTTCTGCCCTGGTCGGAAACCCTTTTCTGGTTGACGGTCGTCCTGGCGGTCGCAACAGGAAGCCTTCTGCCGCTGGCGGCAGGCGGGATCATGCTGCTGGTGGACGGCATCCGCAAGCACCGCCGGCTCAAAATCCGGCAGGTGCGGGTCACCCGGCGCGAAGTCTATACGGCCATCATTCGCGGGTACCTGGCTTTTGTCTATCACTGCTGCAGCTTCGTGTCTCGCTACTATCTGATCGCCGTGCCCCTGCTCGTGCCGCTCTCGCCGCTGACCGCTGCGATCATGGGCGGCATGCACCTGATCGCCGGCTTGGTGGAATACAGCGTCAAGAAGCCGCGCCTGAACCCATTCGCGTTTGTGTTTTTCTTCACGCTGGAACAGGCTTCCTATCAGAGCGGAGTGTGGTGGGCCTGTATCCGCCGGTTCAACTTCAACCCGGTGCTGCCGCGCGTGATCCACAAACGCATCTGAAGACGGATCCGCAAACTGGTCGTGGATCGGCGTCGGCCCACAAAGGCGTTATCATGGCGGAATCCCTGGCGCGTCTGGCCTGGCAGCTGGCCTGGAACGGCTTTCGGTTCCGGGGTCAGCGTGCGGTCGGCCGCATGGCCAGACCCCAGGCCGTCAGTCTCGAAATGACCCAGCGTTGCGTCGCCCGCTGCCGCATGTGCAACATCTGGCAGGTGTCGCCGAAGGCGCCGGAACTGTCGGCCGAAACGTGGTTATCACTGCTGAAGCGCCATTTTTTCAATGACCTGGTGGAACTGGACATCACCGGGGGCGAGCCTTTTCTGCGCCGCGATCTGGACGATCTCCTGGCATCCGTGTGCGCCATGTCGAAGAGCCACCTTCGATCGCTCCGGTCCATTGCCGTAACCACCAACGGCTTTTTGACCGAACGCGTTCTGGCGGCCTGCCGCCGGATTCTGCCGGAAGCCCGGCGCGCGGGCATCGACCTTGTGATGGTCTGCGCCATGGACGCCGTCGGCAAGCTACACGATAGCATCCGGGGCTATCCCGGGGGCTGGCACCGGGTCGATCAGACCATCCAGGGTCTGATCGGACTCAGGGCGGATCACCCGAACCTGATTATCGGGCTGAAGACCACGATCCTGCCGGAAACTGTCGATGCGCTCGAGGCCATCGTCCAATACGCCGCGAAGCGTGGGCTGTTTACGATCATATCCCCCTGCATCGTCACCCGGGGACGCTATCTGAATGCCGACCGGGCCGCCGATCTGGCCTTCAAGCCGGCCCAGCGGCGGGCCATGGCCCGTTTTTTTCGCCAGGCCGCCTCGAGTTGGTCATTTCACGAAGCGTGTCTGGTGGGCTATCTGGAGGAAGGCCGGATGAAAAAACCCTGTACCTGTGGATTCAATTATTTTTTTATCCGCAGCCAGGGGGCGCTCTACCCTTGCCCGATGATCGATCAAAGCCCCGGGAACGTAACCCGGGTCCCGATTGAAAAGCTGTTGGCCTCGCCACGCGCAGCCGGCATACGCCAACGGGTTGGCCGGTTTCCGGATTGCCGCGATTGCACCGAACCGGGGCTGGAACGCTACAGCCTGCCCTTTGAGGGCTGGACCTATCTCGGTTTGCTGCCCCGCATGGGGCGCCGGCGGTTTCTTGAAATGCACCGCCGCGCGGGGCTGGACAAATATTTCAACTGATAACTTTCTTCAGCCGCGCGCTGGACAGCTGCCGATGAGCCGCCATGTTTACAGGGAACACCCAAACAGTTGAAAATCATTGTGCGTGCAGGAAGGATAAGGCAAGATCCGACGAGCAAACGCCGCTCTTTGTTCGGATAAGCATATTGAAACGGCTTTGATCACCGTATTGGTCGGCCCCATCATTTTTTAACAGGCTGTAAAACCCATCACCCAAGGAGAAATGCCATGCCCAAGTACATCATCGAACGGGAGTTGCCCGGCGCCGGGAATCTCGGCGACAGCGAGATTCAGGGAATTTCACAGAAGTCCTGTCAGGTTCTCAGCAATCTGGGGCCCCAGATCCAATGGGTCGAAAGCTTCGTAACCGACGACAAGATCTACTGCGTCTACATCGCCCCCAACAAGGAAATGGTTGAAAAGCACGCTCAGGAAGGCGGATTTCCGGCCAACAAAATCTCGCAGGTCCGGCGCATCATCGATCCGACCAGCGCTGAAGGGTGAACCTTATAGAGAAGAACGGGAAGCATCAGGCCGCCAAACGCCATTGGCCCCGCGCCGAGCAGTGGAAAGTATTAATCCACCCCATGATCTTTCGGACGGTTCCGTAAAGTGTTCGATATACGGCCTGCGAAGCTCGGGGAATGAGGTGTATTAAGCGTACGACGCCATGACGTGAGATGACGCGCAACACCGATATTGACCCGCAGCGGGTGAATCGGACTTTTCACGAGACCGTCAAACAGGAGGGAGGTTAATTATGGCTCAGGAAAAAGTCACCGTGGTCGCGACATTGAAAGCCAAGCCCGGCATGGAGGACACCGTCCGGGGCGCCGTCGAAGCCGTGATCGGGCCGACCCGGGCCGAACCCGGATGCATCAATTATGATCTGCACCAGTCCAACGATAACCCGACCCTTTTCATGCTCTACGAGAACTGGACCAGCGAGCAGGATCTGGATGCGCATCTGGCCATGCCGTATCTGAAGGATCTGGTGGCCAAGGCCGACGACATGCTGGCGGAGCCTGTCGACATCGCGCGCTTCACAATGATCAGCCAGCCGGCTGGCTGACGGGCAGCGAAACCCGCCGATTAAGAGGTTCCACGATGTGAGCCCGACAGAAACGGATATTCTCCGGCAGTTGGCCGCGGCCGGGCTGAAGCCGCCCCGCAGCGTAACCCTGGCCGTTACCAACCAGTGCAATCTGAGCTGCCAACACTGCTGGCCCCTCAGCGGACCCGACCAGGAGGCGCCGGTGGTGCCCGGGGGACGGGTGCTGGATGTAATGGCCGGGTTCGCGGCCTTGGGCGCGGAGAAAATCGTCGTCACCGGCGGCGAGCCCCTGACCCATCCCGACTGGGTTGAACTGCTGACTTTCGCCTGTGAGCTACCGGGTGTGGTCGAGGTGCGCCTGCAGACCAACGCCATATTGATCACCCCGGACGAGGTGGCGGCGCTCCTGCCCCTGAAGGACCGGGGGCTGATCATCCAGACGAGCCTCGAGGGGGCCTCGCCACCGGCTCACGATCGCGTCCGCGGCGAGGGCAGCTTCGCGCAAACCCTGCAGGGGCTGCGTCTGCTGGAGCAAAGCGGGCTGGCCCCACAGATCTGCATCACCTTTACGGAGATGCAGCATAATTTCGGGGAACTCCCCAATCTGCTGGCCCTGACCGACCGGATGGGCATCGGCCGGTTCGTATCCGGTACCCTGGTCCGCGGCGGACGGGCCATGCAGTCCCTCGGTTTGCTGCCGCCCACATCCCAGCAGTATGAAAGCCTGCTCGCACACTACCGGCGCGATCCGGCCTTTCGCGAGCGCTACCGACGCATCGGCAATGTCGCCGCCCTGGAATGGCGCCGCGAAACAGCCGAGGGCGCCAATATCTGCTGCGACTTCGTCGAAACCCCCTACGTCACCGCCGAGGGGCGCCTCTATCCCTGCGTCATGCTGCACGCGGACGACTACGCCGCCACGGGGGTCTATGACCGCCCGCTCACCGCCGCCATCGCCGAAAAGATCACGGCCTGGTCCCGCCTCACCGAAATCAACCGCACCCGGCGGACCCGTTTGCAAGCCTGCCAGGGCTGCCCCGACCACGGCCGGTGCCGCGCCGGCTGCATGGGCCGGGCCTTCTCGGCCTACGGCGATTTTTTCGCCGTCGAGGATCGCTGCGGCCTGCGTCAGGCGGTTTACGATTGGCAGGGCGAGGAGCCATAACGCCAAGCAGGCTCCCTCGCACGAAAGAACGCACCCATTTGGCGAAGTGGGGAGTCAGGGTCAACCTCTTTATGTTTTGACTTCGATTATCGCCGGCTTATAAAAGGATAAAATTTATATCATTTTCACACGCTGCTCAACCAACCCCTCGGCACGCATAGCCGTCGCAAACACCAACGCCATTCATTCACCCTGCCATGCCCAATTGATGCGGACCTCTTCGGGTTAATTCTTCACAGACGCCCCACCCGATTAAGCAACAAAAAGCCGTCAATGGGTTTTTTGTGGCTGCCAGGCGGATGGTTCCGTTTGTATCGCTTAAAAGGAAAACCCCCGTGGCAGGCAGCTCCGAATAACCACTCATTTACCGGTTTAATCCGCAGGCGCTACAGCTTCAGCCTTTAGGCACGCCAGGCGGTTGTTTAACTTTTGGAACCACAACCGACGAAGGGCACAACATCATATTTCCATCAATGAAGGGAGGTGCCAAATGACTGTATCGATCGACATGATTCCCGCCGAAAACCGATGGGCAATTGCTACCAAAGGCCTTACAGGTGCCACGATTGCGCATGCTCTGGCTCTAAAGAATTAAATCGGACAAGATAAATTCTACGCTTTCATGAAAGCCTTATGGTTTGAAGCCGGTAAGGGCGCCAAAGAATTTGCAGACAGCCTCGGC
>JASJCV010000303.1 GCA_030065275.1 Desulfobacterales bacterium
AACTGTTGGCAATCGCGACATTGTATTCCAGCGGTCCTTCGAACAGCAGGATTGGCACCGCGTCCGTCAGCACCCGGTCTCTGAAAAATTGGAGCGGGTTTCCATCGGAGATGTTTTGCAGGGCGGCGCATCCTCCGATAACCGGGCACGGCAACATCCGGTTGAACTGTTCGATGATGCGGTTGAAAGACGTATTAAAACCGTCCGGCAGGGCAATGCCGATGGCCGGCTTTCCGCTGAGGCCCTGCCGGGCTTCTGCGACCGCCGATGCCACGGCATGTTCGTGGTCATCCCGCAAGCCATGCCCGACACCGGCGGCCAGATTGAGATCATCGGAATAAATGACCGCCAAGCTGATCGAGTCATCGCTATAGCCGTAACGGGAAGAAAATTCACCGGCGGTGGTGCAACCGATCAATTCGAGCGCCGGAAAGGCGCGATTGATTTCCGCTAACATCAGGGCATGGTCAAATTCACTGGCCGCGAACACGATGCCCGCCTGGGGCCGATCGTTTCCCATTTGCTCCCGGCACCGACGAATGACACGCAATACCACCTCGCGAGTATCGATTCCTTCTGCCTGCCCTAAACCGACTTTGATCATCCGATAGCTCCTCATATGTGACAGGTATTCATCATCGCGTAGGTTTAGGTGATCCCCTTACCGGCCATGGCCTTTAATCGAGGGCGAGAATACAGGCCCCATCACGTTTAGGGGCAGGTTGAAGATGTGTGCCGGAACAGAGCCGAATGTGGGCAGGATTGCCGACCCACCTTTTATTTGTACGCCGTTTCCTTCCGGCCCCCAAAGCGAGAGGGCGCTGCGGGCGGTTCGGCAATGCCAAACGTTGCATACCATCGCTTGCCGCTGATGATAACATGCCGGATCAGATCGCCTGCCGCCTCCAGCATCCACGCGTTGCCAAGCGGTCCGCAATCGACCGGGGCGAGGCCGAGCGTGCTTACAAGTTCGGCCACTTTGGCTTTTGCAGCGTCATCGCCAGCGAGAAAGCAGGCGATACGGTATTCACGGAGCTTTTGGGGAGGATGGTCGAATATCTCCTGCGCCATCGTATTCAGCGCCTTGACAACCTCCACGCCAGCCACGTCGTCGGCCAAACGTTCGGCAAAGCTGGGTATCGGCGGTGGACCGAACACAAGATCCTCTGGAACCGGCCGGTTGTTGCAGTCCACAAGCACTTTGCCGCACAAACGGTGCGGATGCTTCAAAAACGCCGACGGTAAGCTTCGAACCGTTTGGAAGACCACTTCTCCGAATTCGACCGCTTCATCGTTCGCCCCTCCTGTAGATCCGTGCCCCACGGTTTCAGCCAGAGACTTTCCCTTCTCCGGGTCTCGCGAGCCAAAGAAAACCGCATGGCCTGCGCCAGCCCAAGCGCTGCCCAGTGTCCGTCCCATGTTACCGGAACCTAAAATACCGATTTGCATATCATTCTCCACATTCCATAAGAATTCATTCAAGACGAGGACCAACCCTTGCCGCTCCGACGTCTTTTGGTAACTTCGATTGGCGAATCGTCCGGCGTTTTTACGCTGACGTCAGCACATTGAAGGCAAAACCGCCCTTCCCAGCAGCATCTGCAATTGCGGCACCAGCGTCCGCAAGAGCAAATCTGCTGATGTCGAGGACACTCAGATCGATGGTGCCGGCGGCAATCATATGGGCGATTTCGGAAACCGCCGAACGCGGATACATGAAATTACCGCGGATCGTTAATTCACGGACCATGATCTCCACATAGGGAAGCGGGATAACCTCCTGCAATGCGCCCATCAGGACGGTGCGGCCGCCGGCGCGAAGGGCCCGGATAGCGGAGATAACCGAGGTTGTTCCACCGCCGCCGACAATATCAAAATAGCAGTCCGCAAGGCCTGCCGTCGCGGAAGTGATCGTTTGGGTGTCCGTTTCGATTTCCCCGGCGAGGGTTGCCGGGAACACGCGCTTTGGTGCAAGCGTTTTGAGCTTTTCCAATATCCCGGCGTTACGACCGGTTGGAACGACGCGCGATGCACCCATGGCCAGGGCCACCAGCACGGCGTGGGCTCCAAAGTTACCGGTCGCCCCGCCGATGATAACGGTTTCAGCCGGCTTCAACTCCGCGGCCAGCAATCCACCATACGGTACGGCCAAAAACATGATGGCCGTCAGCTTTTGCGGCTCGATCGAAGCAAGATCACCAAGCGGTGTGATGCAGTCTACAGGGTAATGCGCAAATTCGGCAAAAGCACCGTCGGGCCAGATATTCTGGACCCTGGGGGACACGGGCGTCATACCCGTCAGGCCGATCAGAATATCATCCGCTTGCCCGAATCGCCCGCGTGATGCGATCTGGGAGCTGCCGTGTACCAGGGTGCCCGGCTCAAGATCGAATACTTCAGAGCCCACTTTTTCAACTGTTCCGATCAAATCCGAACCCGGAATGAACGGCCCTTTTGGCAGCATGTAAGGCAGTGTGCCTGCGACCACGCCCTGCATGTAGCTCAGTATCGGGGCCGCTTTCATGCGGATAACGACCCCGTCTGGTCTGGGTTGGGGCATCGGCCTGTCAACGACCTGGAGCGGCGCTCCGGGCTTTTCAAGTTCAATCGCTTTCATTTTCTTCTCCATTGGTCACGGTTTTCGAAGGCCAGACCTTAACGCCCTGGTTGGTCGTCCCGTAAACATCTCCACAGAATATAAAGGTGTTATGCACCTTGACCACCCTGAAGCTAGCTATTCACAACATCGCCGTTCTCCGCCATCCAACGCCTTGCCGCGTCGCGGGGCGAGAGTCCTCCGACATTGACGAGCCGATCCATCTTGGTGACCGCCTCTACGGGCACACGAATCCGCGACAATCGTTCGAGCGTCTGCTCTGAAACTTTGTTTCTCATGGTGTTGTGACCGATGAGATAGGCAGCGTCAGGATCGCCGTATGCATTTCTCGGTTCAGCGAGGCGGCGGACCGGGTAAGTCGCGTTAATCCACTGTGGTTGCCACAACGGAAGAACAACTCATTCTTTATTCTCTAAAGCCTCGCGGAATACCCCCAGCCTTTTGGCGGGGGAAGCTGCGACAAGTTCATACCCTGCCTGGTTCAGCCCGAAGGCCTCCATAACGCGCCGACCGCCCGCTATGAGGCCGGTGGCTTCGGGCAGGCTGACGATCTGTTTGGGCATCTTCTCGCGAACGTCCGGCTTTTTCAGATCATCGATCGAGGCGAGCGCATCGGCAGGGACATAGTCCGGTACAACCCAGAAAAAACGGGCATCTTCATAAAGTTTTGTGATGCGAAAGGTCGCCTTTTTCACCGGGGCATAATGCTTCGCATGACCGCTGGGAAGCTTGGCCGCGGCCAAGATGTCGACTTTGCCTCTATCGAGTTGAGGGAAAATTTCGGCATGATGGCCCTCTATAAGGTTGACCGTATATCCTTCGCGCTTCAATATTTCCTGAACCACGCCTCCTACAACGGTGTAGAAAGAAAGTCCGACCTGGCCGTGTGTGATCCGCCGGTCGGTTAATTTTTCATGGGACTTCGCATCAGTGGGAACGGAATTTGTAATGGTGAAAACCAGCAACAGGGCAGTAAATAATAGTGCTTTTCTGAAAGGTTTCATGAATTCACTCTTTTTAGTCATCTACTCTGGGCTTTGGCAATTCCCGCTTATCCTGCGGAACTGCAAAAAGATCCGAACCAGAAGATATGAATTTTATACCCCTTAATCGGCCTTCACCTTTCTTTTTCAGGAAGCCGTCTGTCAGGGAGAAAGTGCCAAAGGTCCATTGTTGGGCCAGTTGGATACCGTTCAGATCGATATAATCGTCGTACACGATCACACTCACGTTTTGTTCTGCTTCCTGCCGACTGCGTTCATAGGTGACGATGTAGCCCATCTGGCGGACGAGACTGTGCTTCGGATCGACGTAGAATTCATACCAGTCATCGGGTGTGTCGCCCTGGCCGGCGGCAAACGACTGACGGGCGTTCCAGAAGGTTTCATCCTGCAGGACGACCTGTTTGAAGGGCGTCAGTTCGCTACCGGTGCCACGCAGTTTGAACGGCGCGGCCACAAACCAGGGCCAGGTGAGAACATGAAAACGCGCCCGCGGAAACTCGGCGTCCGCAGGAGAGATGTAGGCCGTATGGCCATCGTAAAAAATGCGGGGACCGTTGGTGATGTCCAAACGAGCGCGTGGTCCATTGGTCTCAAAGAACAGGGTGCCGACCAGCGGCGGGTTCTTTCCAAACGTCAGGCGCATATCCACCTGCAACACATCGGTCTGCCACCATTGGTCCAATCCATGTGCACTCTCCACCTTTTCGGCAATGTTTTCTTGTTGCGCGCATCCGTAAAGGAGCAGTCCAACAATAAAGACGGGGAAATATCGGTGCTTCATCATGGCCTCCGTTCTATGACCTCTCACCGCATGTCAACCGACTCGCCCTCGAAATCCACCGAACGACTCACCGCCTCCCAGGCTTCCAGCTCCGCATTAAGCGATGCGATTTTTTCTCGGATACGATCCACAGCACTGTTACCAAGAACCAGGTGTAAGGGCGGACGGTCGAACTCCACCACTTTCAACAGCGCTTCGGCCGCCTTTTGGGGATCACCGGGTTGTTTGCCGCGCATCGTCGAGATACGCTCGCGCCACCGGCCGACGGCGGTCCCCGCGTAATCGTCAATCGGCCCGGCCGAGGGAAGTCCGGCACCGACAAATTCCGTCCGGAACGGACCGGGTGCAATCGCCGTTACCTTGATGCCCAGGGGTTTGACCTCCTCGGCCAGGGATTCCGTGATGCCTTCGACTGCAAACTTGGTGGAGCAGTAGATACCTGAACCCGGATTGCTGGCCAAGCCGCCGATTGAAGATATATTGATGATGTGACCGCTACGGCGGCGGCGCATATGGGGCAGTACCGCCCGAATTACGCTCAGAAGCCCTAAAACATTGGTGTCGTATACGCGCCGGGTATCGTCGTCCGATACCTCCTCAATCGCGCCGACCATCCCGAAGCCGGCATTGTTGACCAGGACATCGATGTGTCCAAAAAGCCGGATGGCCTC
>JASJCV010000304.1 GCA_030065275.1 Desulfobacterales bacterium
CCCGCAAGGCGGCCCGCCACGCCACCAGCGACTGGATGGCCATCGAAAAGGAGCGCGGGATTTCGGTAACCTCTTCGGTGATGAAGTTCAACTATCGGGAATACGACATCAATCTGCTGGACACCCCGGGCCACCAGGATTTCTCGGAGGACACCTACCGCGTCCTGACGGCGGTGGACAGTGCCCTAATGGTGATCGACAGCGCCAAGGGGGTGGAGCCGCAAACTGAAAAACTGATGGAAGTCTGCCGGATGCGCAACACACCCATCATCACGTTTATCAACAAACTCGATCGCGAGGGCCTGTCACCGCTCGACATCATGGCCGAGATCGAGGACAAGCTGCAGATCGAATGCACGCCCCTTTCGTGGCCCATCGGCATGGGCAAACGCTTCAAAGGGGTTTACAACCTCCATCGCAAGCAGCTCCATCTGTTCACTCCCGGCCGTGAGACCCGCAGCGAGGAGGGCACTGTCATTTCCGAACTGGACGACGCGGTCCTGGACCAATTGCTTGGCGGCCAGGCCGACGAGCTGCGCCAAGACATCGAACTGCTCGAGGGCGCCGCCAATCCGTTTGAAATCGATCATTATCTTAACGGCAGCCAGACGCCGGTCTTCTTCGGCAGTGCGATCAACAACTTCGGCGTCCGGGAGATGCTGGACGCCTTCGTCGAGTTGGCGCCGTCCCCCGGCAACCGCCAGGCCATATCGCGCGCGGTGTCACCCTATGAAGACAAATTCACCGGTTTCGCCTTTAAAATCCAGGCCAACATGAATCCGGCCCACCGCGATCGGATTGCCTTCGTGCGGATATGCTCCGGCAAGTTTCAGCGGGGCATGAAGGTGGTCCATCACCGCATTGGCAAGGAGGTGACCCTGGCCAACGCCACCATATTCATGGCCCAGGACCGCGAGCATGTGGAAGAGGCTTACCCCGGTGACATCATTGGCATCCACAACCACGGCACCATCAAAATCGGCGACACCTTCAGCGAGAAGGAACCGCTCAAGTTCACAGGCATTCCCAATTTCGCCCCCGAGCATTTCCGCCGCGTCCGCTTGAAAAATCCACTCAAGGCCAAACAGCTCAAGAAAGGGCTGGCCCAACTCTCCGAAGAGGGGGCCGTCCAGGTTTTCCGGCCCGTTTCCGGCAGCGATGCCATTTTGGGGGCCGTCGGCGTGCTGCAGTTCGATGTCACCATGGCACGTCTCAAGTCCGAATACGGCGTCGAGGCGGTTTACGAACCGGCGGAGTACAACGTGGCGCGCTGGGTCGACTGTGAGGATGCCACCCGGCTGGCGGCATTCGAGAAAGACAACCGGCTCAATCTGGCCCGGGACGCCGAGGGTTGCCTATCCTACCTGACCACCAGCGAGTGGCAGCTGGGCTACTGCATGGAGCAGTGGCCGGACATCGTCTTTCACAAGACGCGCGACGTCCACTGAATTAACTGTCGCCAGACGGACCGCTGCGTAGGCGCAAAACCCGGTCTCCGCTCTCCGTCGTTGCAACTGTTTCACCCGCTGGCTCGGTGGCGCGTGCCCGCCGCGCCGCGGTTCGCCGGGTGTGAAGCCTTGCCATTGTCGCGGATACGTTTAAATTGATTCTGATTGTAGTTTCGCGATGATGCCAAGGAGACCGCCATGACGGACGAAGCCAACGCAACGAATCGACGGATTGCCACCACTATCGGAGAGCGGGTACGCCCCGGAGACGACCCCAACGTCGCCGGTTGGCAGGCCATGCTGGCCGAATTGCTGGGCCGGATGAGCCCCTATATGCAGGCCGGTCAGCTCGTGACCTTTCAGGCCCTCGAGCCTCAAGAAAAAACGTTTTTCCACGGGCTGCACGCCAGCGTGCGGGTGCCCGCGCCCGTATCCGCCCTCTATCTGCCGCCCAGCGTGCGCCACCAGATGCTCTATCGTGGGCGGGCCAACAAAGCGGCGCTGCTCGGCGACGACGATCCCGACAATCCTCCGGACGCGGGCATCTTTCTGGGCACCCGGGCCAATGATTTCGATGTGATCGTCAACGCTCTCTTCGCGCACCCGCCTTTTACGCCGGCCGTGGACGTATACGATCGCGGCCAGCTCATCGCGGGCTATACCTACTACCGGATCGAGGACTGCATTCAGGCCCTGAGCGAACTCCTTCTGGTCCATTTGTCGCCGGACTGAACCTTTTGACGCACTCCGCATGCTTGACAGCGGGACGACGTATCCGTTATGGGTCGCCAACCGGCATGAATATTCACCCCTGAATTTATGATTGGCGGCGTTCTCAGATCTGCTGCGCAGACCGCCGACCTCATTTTGTCAAAGGAGAATGCTGATGATCAAACTTGAAACCAGCGCAGGCGATATCCTGCTCGAACTGGACGAAACCAAGGCGCCCAAGACGTCCGCCAACTTCAAGCGCTACGTCAGTGAGGGCCACTATGACGGCACCATCTTCCACCGGGTCATCGACGGGTTCATGATACAGGGCGGTGGCATGACGGCGGACATGAAGGAAAAGGCCACCCATGCCCCCATCGAAAACGAGGCCGACAATGGACTGGCGAACGACGCCTACACGATTGCCATGGCCCGCACGATGGACCCCCACAGTGCTTCGGCCCAGTTTTTCATCAACGTCAAGAAGAACGATTTTCTAAACCACTCCGCCAAGACCGCTCAGGGCTGGGGGTATGCTGTTTTCGGCAAGGTGGCCCAGGGCCATAAGGTGGTCAACGCCATCAAAGGCGTGGCCACCGGCCGCAAGGGCATGCACGACGATGTTCCCCTCGAGCCGGTCGTGATCAACAAGGCTTCGGAAGTTGCGCCGGAAGCGGCCCCGGACGAATAAGCCGACGCAACGCCGTCTCCGGCGCCCGCCCCGTCGATGACGGCCGCCCGCCATCTCCGCCGCGGCATCGGCCTGATCCTGGTGGCCACACTGGGCATCGTCCTCATGAATGCCTGCGCCAAGATGAGCAGCCTGGCCTGCGGACCGGTGTCGATGGTCTTTTATCGCGGCGTGGTGGCACTCACGCTGCTGGTACCCTACATGCTCCTGACCCGGCCTCTGTCGGTGTTCAGGCCGCGGCGCATCGGCGTTCATCTCGTCCGCGCGATGATCGGCAACCTGGGGGTGGCGTTTGTCTTCTGGGCCTACGCCCTTCTCCCCATGGCGGATGCCACCGCCCTGTTGTTTGCATCACCGCTGTTTGTCACGGCCCTCTCGCCCCTGCTGCTGGGGGAAAGGGTCGACGGCAGCCGCTGGGGGGCCGTCGTCACCGGCTTTGCCGGGATTGTCCTGATTACGCGGCCGTCCCCGGCGCTGGTGTCCCATCCGGCCGCCCTGATCGGGCTGGCCGCAGCTCTTTGCGTGGCCCTGGTGGACATTACCCTTCGCAAACTGGGCCGGACCGACGAGCCCCTGACCACGGTCTTCTATTTCCTGCTCATCGGTGTGATCTTGTCGGCCCCCCTCACACTGGTCACCGGCGATCCCCCGCCGGGTCACCTCATCCCCTGGCTGCTGGGTATCGGGATCTTTGCTGGCCTGCAACAGCTGGCCAAGACCACGGCCTACCGCCTGGCGGAGGCCTCGCTGCTCGCCCCCTATACCTACACGGCCATTATTTGGGCCGCCCTGGCCGGGTGGCTTCTATGGGATGACATTCCCTCAGCGCCGGTCGTTGCCGGCACCCTCGTGGTCATCAGCAGCAACCTGTTCATCGCCTGGCGGGAAGCGCAGCGTTCATCGGCCGAGGGTGGGGTTCAATAACCTAGACAAAACCTTGACAATTCAGCTGCCGGACGTATGGTGAAATGGGTGCCGTGACGGCACGGCACTGTCGCGTGCGCCGTGGTAATACGTATACTGCGGCGTTATCTACAACCCCTTGACTAGGAGGCTTTATGCCTAGTTACGTTATCGCTGAAAAATGCGATGGTTGTAAGGGCGGAGACAAGACAGCGTGCATGTACATTTGTCCCAACGATTTAATGGTCCTGGACCCTGATCAGATGAAAGCCTACAATCAGGAGCCCGACCAGTGCTGGGAGTGCTTTTCGTGCGTCAAGATCTGCCCGACGCAAGCGATCGAGGTTAGGGGGTATGCGGACTTCGTGCCGCTGGGCAGCAGCATTATGCCCATGATGGGAACCGAGGACGTCATGTGGACCTGTAAGTTTCGTAACGGGACCATCAAACGTTTTAAATTTCCCATCCGCACCACGGCCGAAGGCACCGCCAATGCCTACACGGATCTGAAGGGCAAGGACCTCGAAAGCGGTCTTCTGTCCACGGAGGAGGTCGACGGTTATGAGATACCGCGGCCCCGCACCGACGCCTGACGTACCTGAGGCGTCGGAACATTGATCCGGCCGGAATCGCACACGGAGAGCTTGTCACTCAAGCTCTCCGTGTTTTTGCACGCATGCGTCCATGATGTCCGCTCATCGTCTAACTTTCCTTGACCACCCACGCATATTCCCCCACACCCAATTACCGATCACTTGGCGTTCGATGGATGCCTGCGACCCGCGAAGAATCAATGGTGGCCGGGCCTCCGGTCGTTGACATTCCTGAAGGACTCCGCTAGAGGTTGCGGGTGATCTGCATACCGTCTTGCCCCGCCGCAATCCCAACGACGCCAAGCCTTGAAAGGAAGCGCCCATGAGCTCGAAAGCATTTCAGGATTTCTACCCGGACGATCTGAGCCATTGCTACGGATGCGGGCGACTCAATCCGGACGGACTTCAAATCAAAAGCCGCTGGGAAGGCGACGAGGCGGTCTGCACCTATACGCCGCGTCCCTACCACACGGCCATACCGGGATATGTCTACGGCGGTCTGATTGCCTCCCTGATCGATTGCCACAGCACGGGCACCGCCTCGGCGGCAGCCCACCGCGAAGCCGGGCGTGAGATGGGCACCGCCCCGGCCCTGCGCTTCCTGACCGCTGCCCTGCACGTCAATTATCTCAAGCCGACGCCGATCGATGTGCCGCTCGAAGTCCGGGCCACGATCAAGGAGGTCAAGGGCCGCAAAGTGGTCATCACCTCGCGGCTTATGGCC
>JASJCV010000022.1 GCA_030065275.1 Desulfobacterales bacterium
GCCTTTGAGGCCGGCGGGGCGGTGTAGCCTTGGATATCAATGGAACCGGTCGCCTTTCCGTCCGGCCGTTTGATCCCCGATTGCCGGTCGTCCCGATAACGCGGCCACGGAAGCCGAATCACCCGAGGCGGGAATATGACGGCGCCGATGCCTGCAGCTTGGCCATGTTCGCACGACCGTCCTCCGGAATGGCCAAACCGCACCCGCATTTGAACCGGTCGAGGATGTAGGGCCTATGATGAGCAGAGACAAGCAACCGCGTGGTTTTACGATTTTCGGCGTGCGCGAAGACCTGTCGCGGCACAAGCTGCCGCCCTCGCGCTATCAGCTCGGCCGGGCCGGCCTGCGGCATGACGACACCGGCATCGTCGGGGTCGCCCGTCGTGATCCCCGCCAGGCGGCGTTTGCCGCCAAAATGCGCGCAAAACCGGAGACCCTCGTGATGAATCCCCTGCAGGCCGAAGCGCCCGGCGGCCGCCGGCCGCGATGGGAGCGGTCCCGGCCATGAATCGAATCTGCTCGGGTATGTTGACGAACGGTGCTGTTCTGGCGCCCGGCGTAAGGGTGGGGCAAAGCTATCCGCTCGGAGCGACCCCGGACGCGGCGGGCGTTAATTTCAGCGTTTTTTCCAAAAACGCGACCGCCATCGACCTGCTGTTTTTCGATGCCGTCGACGACCCGCAGCCGGCGCGGGTGATATCCCTGGACCCCCGTGCCAATCGGACCTTCCATTTCTGGCACGTCTACGTTGATGGCATCGCGCCGGGGCAGCTCTATGCTTACCGGGCCCACGGCCCTTTCGATCCGGCCAGGGGGTTGCGCTTCGATCCGGACAAAGTCTTGTTGGACCCCTACGGCAAGGGGGTCGCCATTCCGGCTGGCTACAGCCGTGAGGCGGCGACCGTTTCCGGCAACAACGCCCCTTACGCCATGAAGAGCGTCGTGGCCGACCCGGACCGCTACGACTGGGAAGGCGACGTTCCGCTGAAGCGTCCCTTTGTCCAGACCGTCATCTACGAGATGCACGTCAAGGGCTTTACCGCTCACCCCAGTTCGGGGGTGGCCCCGGAAGTCCGCGGCACCTACGCCGGATTGATCGAAAAGATCCCCTACCTGCAGCACCTGGGCATTACGGCGGTGGAACTGCTGCCGGTGTTCCAGTTCGACGCCACCGAAGCGCCCCCGGGATTGACCAACTACTGGGGCTACAATCCAGTATCGTTTTTCACCCCGCACCTTGCCTACAGTTCACGCCAGGACCCGCTCGGGCCCCAGGACGAATTTCGCGACATGGTCAAGGCCCTGCACCGGGCCGGCATCGAGGTCATCCTGGATGTGGTCTACAATCATACCGCCGAATCGCATGACCAGGGTCCGACCATCTGTTTCCGGGGGCTGGAGAACGACGACTACTATATCCTGGAGCCGGACAAGGCCCGCTACGCCGACTACAGCGGCACCGGCAACACCCTGAACACGAACCATTCCACCGTCAGGCGCCTGATCATGGACAGTCTGCGCTACTGGGTGGAGGTCATGCACGTCGACGGCTTCCGCTTCGACCTGGCATCGATCTTGTCGCGGGACGAAGACGGCCGGCCCCTGACCAACCCGCCGATCCTGTGGGACATCGAGTCCGATCCCGTTCTGGCCGGCACCAAATTGATCGCCGAGGCCTGGGATGCCGCCGGCCTCTACCAGGTGGGCAGTTTCGTCGGCGACCAGTGGAAGGAATGGAACGGTCGTTTTCGCGACGATGTCCGCAGTTTTTTCCGCGGCGATGAAGGCGCGGTCAAGAAGCTGCCGGACCGTTTTTTTGCCAGCCCCGACCTCTACGGCCACGAGGAGCGCGAACCGGAGCAAAGCATCAACTTCGTGACCTGCCACGACGGCTTTACGCTCAACGATCTCGTCTCCTACAGCCACAAGCACAACGAAGCCAACGGCGAGGACAACCGCGACGGGCACAACGACAACCGCAGCTGGAACTGCGGCGTCGAAGGCCCCAGCGACGAGCCTGACGTCGAGCGGCTGCGCTGTCGTCAGGTGAAGAATTTCTTTGTGATCAACCTGCTGGCCCTGGGCGTGCCCATGATCCTGATGGGGGATGAAATGCGCCGGACACAGCGCGGCAACAACAACGCCTACTGCCAGGACAATGAAATCAACTGGCTGGACTGGCGACTGCTGGAGCGCTACGGCGACATTCACCGTTTTGTCCGCAAGATGATCCGCCTGCGCCTGAGCCTCGATGTGTTCCAGCAGGAACGCGGCCAGAGTCTAAACCAGTTCCTGCAGTCCTCCCGGATCGACTGGCACGGCATCAAGCTGTATCAACCGGACTGGAGCGACCACTCCCACAGCCTGGCCTTCACGGTCCAGGGCCGTGACCTGCTGTTCCACATCATTTTCAACGCCTACCGGGAGCCCCTCGAATTCGAACTGCCGCCGTTGCCGAGTGAACCGCCGGCCGCGTGGCGGCGAATCATCGATACCTACCGCGAGTCGCCCGACGACATCGGCGACATGTCCCGGGCGCCCGTGGTCGACGGCCAGACCTATTGCGTTCAGGCCCATTCGGTGGTTTTGCTGGCCAGGGGGTAGCGGCGGCCGCTTACATCGGCACACGCGCGAAAGACGAACACCATGAAAAGTCCACCGTTGAAACGGACGCCCGGGCCACTGCCCGACCTCGAGACGAGGCGCAGCGGCCTGCTGCTGCATCTTTCCTCCCTTACCGGACCCTACGGCTGCGGCGACCTGGGTAAGGGGGCCTATCGGTTCGCCACGTTTCTTCAGTCCGCCGGGCAAAGCTGGTGGCAAATGCTGCCGGTCAACCCGATCGGGTTGGGCCACTCGCCCTATGCCACGACCTGTTCCTTTGCAGGGGAGCCGCTATATATCGATCTGGAGGGCCTGGCGGCCGATGGTCTGTTAAAGCCCTCCGAGATCGTCCCGCTGCCGGACCCGACACCGGACCGCGTCGATTACCGCCGGGCCCGCCGCTACCGCGAGGTCCGGCTTAAAAAGGCCTTCAAGCGATTTGCCGCCGGCGAGGGGCGTGTCAGGACCGCCCGATTTGCCCGGTTTCTGGATGCGCAGCGCTACTGGATCGATGATTTCGCGCTCTTCGGCGTCTTGGCCCAGACATTCAAAACCCGCGACTGGCGCCGATGGCCGGTCGCCCTGCGCCGCCGGCAGCCGTCGGCCCTGGCGCGGATCATAGCCGATCACCGGACCGATCTGGATTACATCAAATTCCTGCAGTTCCAATTTTTTATCCAGTGGTCGCGCCTGAGGGCCGATCTGCGCACGCGCGGCATCGGGCTTATCGGCGACATCCCGCTGTTCGTGAGCCATCAGAGCTCGGATGTCTGGGCCGGGCAGAAGTATTTTCAGCTCCGAGGCGATGGATCGATGCGCTGCGTGGCCGGCGTTCCACCGGACTATTTCAGCGCGGACGGGCAGCTGTGGGGCCATCCACACTTTAATTGGCTGGCCATGGAAAAAGACGGCTTCGCCTGGTGGGTCGAACGCCTCCGGCACATGACCACCCTTTTCGATGTCGTGCGCCTGGACCATTTCATCGGGTTTCACCGCTGCTGGGAAGTCAAGGCGGGATCCAAAACCGCCAGACACGGCCAATATCGACAAACACCCGGCCGCAAGCTTTTTCGCGCGGTCAGAAACGCCCTGGGCAAGCTGCCCTTCATTGCCGAGGATTTGGGGGCCGTGGTGCCGGAGGTCTACGCCCTGCGGGATGAGTTCGGTCTGCCGGGCATGCGGGTGCTGCAGTTCGGTTTCGGCAACGAGGCCTCGGCCGCCTATCACCTGCCTTTCAGCTACGTCCCCAATGCGGTGGTCTACACCGGCACCCACGACAACAATACCGCGGCGGGCTGGTATGCCGAGGCGTGCCAGACAGCCGACCAGGGAATGCTCGACCTCACGCGCTGCCGCCATTTTCTGGGGGACGGCCGTCGGCAGATCCACTGGGCCATGATCCGTGAAGCGATGAAAAGCGTGGCCAACTTATCGATCGTCCCAGTGCAGGATGTATTGGGCCTGAACGGCCGTGCCCGCATGAACATTCCCGGCAAGGCCGCCGGAAACTGGCGGTGGCGCCTGGAAGCCAGGGCGCTCACGACCAGGTTGGCGGGGAAACTGAGGCGGATGACGCAGGCCTTCGGCCGGCATCCCTGACCCATCCGGTTTGAAGGCGGCCCCACGGGTTTCGCTGGGCCGATCAAACCGATTCGTCACGTCGTACGATTGCAAAGGGAGCCTTGACCGGTGGCGCCCAGGACGGTCGTCCAGAGTTTGCCGCTGGGATTGACCTGCTTGCGCTTACCCGCCGAGAGGGCCATGGGGACGTGGACAAAGTGGTTGTTCCAGTGGGCCACGAGCAGCTGGGTTTTACCGGCCATGCCGGCGTGGACGGCATCGCGGCCCAGAAAACCGCAGAAGACGCTGTCGTTGGCATTGGCCGGCACGCTGCGGATCATGTAGCTGGGATCGATGTATTTGAGGTTGATCTCGGTCGCTTGCGCCCTGAAGTAGTCCTTGATGCGGTCGCGCAGAAACAGTCCCACGTCGTGCAGGCGTACGTTGCCCGAGGCATCCGTGCCCTTGTCCTCGTTGGCGAACAGCTCCTGCAGCGCGCCCTCGGCCACCACGATGACGGCGTGTCCGCGCTCCGCCAGCCGGGTTTCGACCTTGGTCAATAGTCCGTCGGGGCCCTCCAGTTCGACGGGGATTTCCGGAATCAGGACAAAATTGACATCCTGCTGGGCCAGGGTTGCGGTGGCCGCGATGAAACCGGAATGGCGACCCATGAGCTTGATCAGGCCGATGCCGTTGGGGTAGCTTTCGGCTTCGTTGTGGGCGCCCTTGATGGCCTGGGTGGCGATGTCCACGGCCGTGTCGAAACCGAACGAGCGGGAGACCATGTGAATGTCGTTGTCGATGGTCTTGGGGATTCCGACCACGCTGATGCGCAGGTTGTGATCCTTGATGGCGTTGGCGATCTTGTTGGCCGCCATGAGCGTTCCGTCGCCGCCGACCATGAAAAGGATCCCGATGTTCATGCGGTCCAGCGTGTCCACGATTTCCTCGATGGACTGGGGGCCCCGGGAGGAGCCCAGGATCGATCCGCCCATATCCTGGATGTTGACCACCGCGGCGGGATCCAGGTCGATGACATCATGGCCGTAGCTGGGGATGAAGCCCTGCAGGCCGTACTTTATGCCGTAAATACGGCGGACGCCGTAGCCGTAGTGCAGTTCGAGAACGACCGAACGGATGATGTCGTTCAGGCCGGGACACAGGCCGCCGCAGGTGACCAGGGCGCAGCGCAGCTTGCTGGGGTCGAAATATATTTTCTTGCGCGGTCCGGCCAGTTCGAATGAGGGGAAAGGGCGGTTTTCGGCACAGAGGATCTCCAGGCCGGTCGGTGTCGCATCCACCAGGATACGGTCGTTGTCGGTAACGAAAAAGGCGGGGGTCTCCCCCGTTTGCTGCCCTTTGACGGGCGATGCGATTTTGGTATCGCCCAGCACCGGGATACGGGTTTCAATATCTTCAAAAGTCATTTGGCCTCGCTTTGCATCGAGATTGTAAAACAGCAGGGCGGACGACCGCCGGGTATGCGGTGGCCGCGTCGCCCTGCCGCATCGTTTTCCGCCAAGCCAACGTAATAATCAACCCCTAATGCCCGGCATGGCGGCCATCGGTGCCGAAACAAACCCTGGCGCCCAGGCGGGTTGTCCGTCACCCGAGACCGGAAAATGAGGGCTTCGGAATAAAAGCTTGACATCTGCTCGAGATTTTTTTATACGTTGATGGTTGTAATTTTGTTAGAACCGGGTCGGAAACCGTTAGACAGCGTTTCCGGCCTTTCTATTATTAGATTCCGAAGGAGGTGATACCCTTGCACTGTACAACCGTTCGCAAAGATCAGGAGTGCCCTTTCATGACGGCCGGCGGATGCTCTTACAACGGCGGTATCTGCCACGAGACGGTCGACGCCTGCGAAGGCTGCAACCGTAAGGCGGAATACGGTTCCGGTTGGTTCTGTTCCGCATGTCCCGAGCCCAGCGCCAAATGGAAAAGCGGCCACTGCAACATGGCCACCCATGTCAGCCGTCAGGCTGCCGGCGGCAAGCAGAAGATCAATCCGCTCAAGGCGTCCAAGCGCGCCAGTCGATAGATTTTGATCGAGCTATTCCAGCGCCCGGTCCGCTCGGCGGACCGGGCGTTTTTTTTTGTGATGGAGACTAAAGCAGGATCTTCTCGATGCTAACGATCTGGGTGCAAACCGCCAGGACTTCCACGGCGGCTTCGACATCCTCCAGGGCGGCAAAAGTCGGAGCGATCCGGATATTGCGGTCGCGGGGATCGACGCCCAACGGAAAGGTGGCCCCGGCCGGGGTCAGCTTGACGCCCGCCTCCTGGGCCATGCCCACCACCTCCCGCGCGCATCCGTCCGGGCCGTTGAAACTCACGAAATAACCTCCCTGCGGCCGTGTCCAGTCGGCAACGCCTTTGCCCGCCAGTTCACGCGACAGAATGGACTCCACCGCCTCGAAGCGGGGTTGCACGATGGCGGCGTGTTTTTGCATGTGGCGTCGAATGCCGGCGAGGTCTCCGAAAAAACGCACGTGGCGCAGTTGGTTGAGCTTGTCCGGTCCGATGGTTTGATAGAAGAGCTGCTGCCGGACCCAGTCCATATTGCGCGCACTGCCGGCCAGGACGGCCAGTCCCCCGCTGGCGAAGGTGATCTTGGACGTGGATGCGAACATTAGCGGCCGCTCGGGATGGCCGGCTTCCTTGCAGGCCGTCAGAACGTTTTTCTGCTCGGGCGGCTCCCCCGCAAACCGGTGCACCGCGTAGGCATTGTCCCAGAAGATGCGGAAGTCCTTGGCCTGCGTCGTCATCCGGGCCAGGCGGTTCACGGTGTCGTCGCTGTAGATTTCTCCGGTGGGATTGCTGTAGATGGGCACGCACCAGATGCCTTTGATGGTTTCATCCCCGGCGACCAGATCCTCGATCGCATCCATGTCCGGTCCGGCGCCGGTCATTTCGACCGGCAGCATTTCGATGCCCAGATTGGCGCAGATCGCGAAATGGCGGTCATAGCCCGGACTGGGGCACAGGATACGCACGCGTGGCAGCTGCGACCAGGGGGGCTGCCCGTCGCCCACCCCCATCAGCATGATGCGCATGAAGATATCGTACATCAGGGTGAGGCTGGCATTGCCGCCGATGATCACTTCCGTCGGATCCACCCCCATGTAGGCCGCAAACAGGGATTTGGCCTCGGGCAGTCCGTCCAGTCCGCCGTAGTTGCGGCAATCGGTGCCGTCGGAGGCCCGGAAGCTCTCGTCGCTGACGATCGTAAGCATGGGGTTGGACAAATCCAGCTGCGCGGGGCAGGGCTTGCCGCGGGTCAGATCGAGGCTCATACCGGCCTGCCGAAAGCGGTCGTAGCGGGCGCGTAGCTGCGCGTGCAGCGCGGTCAGTTCCTCGCGGGGCATGGCATTCAGCTCGGACATGGAATTCCCCTTGTGTGTCGTGGTTGTTCAGTGCAGGACCGGCGGTGAGCAGTCCCCCTCTATAGCACCGCCGCCGCTCGGCTTCAAGCCCGGGGGGCGGGGATGGCTTTATTTTCCTTGCTTTTCACGGGATGAGTGGCTACAAATCCTAATTTAATTTCAGCCGCCTGCGGCCGGTCCGCCGCCGGGGCTGATCCGAGACTCTCATTTCGATGGAGCGGATGTGGGCGTTCCCTTTTTAAAGCGGTTTCAGCCATCGGACGCGGAGGAAATCTCCTCCCGCCTGTCGCGTGCCGGAAAATGGTCGTTCTACTTCCTGATCATCGGCATTATCGCCGGTGTGGGCTCCATCGTGTTTCACTACCTCTGCCTGCTGGGCATGCACTGGTTCATGGACTTCTTCGCCGGCTACGTTCCCCCCTCGCCGGCCGGCGAGCACCACCTCTGGCCGCCCACCGGAAGACCGTTCAACCGTTATCTTTTGCTGATCCTCCCGGCCTTGGGCGGGATCGTCAGCGGCTGGATCGTATACACCTTCGCCCCCGAAGCCGAAGGGCACGGTACGGATTCCGCCATCGACGCCTATCACAACAAGGGCGGTTTCATGCGCGGGCGCGTGCCCATCGTGAAAACGATCGCCTCGGCCATTACGCTCACCACGGGGGGGTCCGGCGGCCGCGAGGGACCCATCGCGCAGATCGGGGCGGGGTTCGGCGCCTTCCTGGCCACACGCCTCAAACTCTCCGAGCGCGAGCGGCGCATCATGATGGCCGCGGGGATCAGCGCAGGGGTCGGCAGCATTTTCCGCGCCCCCCTGGCCGGCGCGCTGTTCGCCGCCGAGGTCCTCTACCGTGATCCGGAGTTCGAGTCCGAAGTCATCATACCGGCCGGTATCTCCTCGGTCGTGGCCTACTGTCTCTTCTGTCTGGTCTTCGGATGGGGTTCGCTCTTCGACACCCCCCCCTTCGAGTTCACTAACCCGCTCGAGCTGGGTCCTTACCTGGTCCTGGCCCTGGTGCTGGTGGCCACCGGTATCTTCTACGTCAAGGCGTTCTACGGGGTCACCGCGCTGTTCAAGGGCATCAAGATCCCCAATCATCTCAAGCCGGCCCTGGGCGGGCTTTGCACCGGCATGATCGGTTTTTACTTCCCCCAGTGTCTGGCCTTCGGCTATGGGTTCGCCCAGCAGGCCCTGTTCAACGAATTGAGCGTGTCGTTCCTGCTGGCCCTGGCCATCGGCAAAGTGATGACCACCTCGTTTTCGATCGGTTCGGGCGGCAGCGGCGGAGTCTTCGGACCATCGGTAGTGATCGGGGGCGCCATGGGCGGCGCGGTGGGGCGGATCTTCCACGCGATCATGCCCGGGGTTGTCACCGAGCCCGGTGCCTTCGTGGTGGTGGGCATGGCCGGCTTTTTCACGGCCGTGTCCAACACGCCCATCTCCACGATCATCTTCGTGAGCGAGATGACGGATTCCTACCAGCTGCTGCTGCCAAGTCTGCTGGTCTGTTCGGTGGCCTACCTGGCCGCCCAGCGTTGGACGATCTACGAGAAGCAGCCCAAGAACCGGGTGGCTTCACCGGCGCACGCCGGAGAATTTTTCGTGGACATTCTGCAGACCATCCATGTCCGCGATCTCGTGGAGCATATCCGCAAAGTCCGAATGATTCCTGAAGACATGCGCTTCGTCGACTTCAAACGCTATTTCGCCAAGACCAAACAGCATTATTTCCCCGTCATGGATCAGGGCGGGCGCCTCAACGGGATTTTCTCCAGCACCGATATCCGCGGTGTGCTCTTCTCCCCGGAGATCGAAGATCTGGTCGTGATGCGCGACATCGCCACCACGGATATCATCTTCACCACCCCGGAGGAGGATTTGAATACGGTCCTGCTCAAATTCACCAAGAAGAATATCGACAGCCTGCCCGTCGTCAAGACCGACGACCACAACATTCTCATCGGGATGCTCAACCGTCGCGAGGTGATCGCGTTCTACAATGGGCGGATCCAGCAGATGAAAGGTCAGGAGACCGCCGCCTGAACAGCGGCCCGGGGCGGTCCGCTGCCGCTTTAGTAGACGACCTCCATCAGAAAAAGCCCATGGGGCGGAGCCGTGGCGGCGGCCCGGCGGCGATCGCGCAAAGCCAGGATCGTTTTGAACCTATCCGGTTCGATTTTCCCCAGACCCACGGCCACTAAAGTTCCCACGATATTCCGCACCATAAATCTCAGAAATCCGTCGGCGCGGATATCGAAGTGAAGTTGATCGTTGCCGGCTTGTTGCCAGCGGGCCGAAATGACATGGCGTACGGTGTGCGCTCGTGGGCTGCCCGTGCTTTCGAAGGCCTTGAAATCGTGGCGCCCCGCTAGGAATTCGGCAGCCGCGTTCATGGCCGCCAGGTCGAGTGGCCGACGGATGTGCCAGGCATGCCGGCGGCCGACCGCCGCGCGCACCGGGCGATTGAGGACCCGATAGCGGTAGGCCTTGTGGATGACGTCGAAGCGGGCGTGAAAGTCAGGGGCGACTTCTTCGCAGGTTCGAATGGCAATGTCCGCCGGCAGGAGGCTGTTCAGCCCCTTGAGCAGCTCGCGGCAACCGAGCCGGGTGGCGCACCTGAAATGGGCACACTGGCCGAGCGCATGCACCCCGGCATCCGTGCGGCCCGAACCGTGCAGGACGACCGTCGTGCGGGTCATGCGCGCGATGGCGGCTTCGATCGTCGCCTGGATGCTGGGGTCGGTTTTCTGACGCTGCCAGCCGCAATAATCGGTGCCGTCGTATTCGATGATCAGCTTGAAGGTTCGATGCGTGCGGTGGTCGGCTTTGCTGGGGGACGATGGGTGCATGATGTTATCCCAGAAGTGACAGAACGAGAGCCAGAGGGACAATGGAGAGAGCCGTCGTCATAACGATGGCCACCGAGGCCAGGCCGGTATCGCTGTTGAGCTGGGCGGTGAGCACGTAGGTCGCCGGCGAAATGGGCAGAGCGAAGTAGAGCATGCCGATCTTGAATTCGAGGCCGCTGACCGCAGCCCAGTGCAGCAGCAGCCCGCCGACGACCGGCAGGCCGAGAAGTTTGAAGCCCGCCCCGGCCAGGGCGGGGCGCCAGTAGTCACGAAAACCGGTCAGGTGCAGCCCCCCACCGATCGACAACAGGGCCAGCGGCAGGGTCAGGGCCGTCAGCAGCGCCAGGGTGTTGTCGACGACGGCCGGGAAGGCGCCCACCATGCGCGAGTAAACCAGCCCGAGGACGCAGCCGATGATCAACGGGTTGGTCAACATGGCCCGTAAGGTTTGGACGAGGTGCGCCCGGGCGGTGGATTTCTCGCGAGCGTACCAGGTCAGGGTGGCGACGGCCAGGACGTTGTTGATGGGGATGAAGAAACCGATCAGCATGCCGAACTGCCGGGCCGCCTCCTCGCCGAAGGCATTGAGCATGATCGCCATGCCGATATAGGTATTGAACCGATAACAGCTCTGGGAAAACGCGCCGGCCTGGAAATCGGGGATGCGCCAGCGGATATAGACAAGGGATGCCAGGTAGATCACCAGGACGGCCGCCACGACAGCCAGATAAAATGGCCCGGAACCCGTGGCCGAGGCCGGTGCGCCGCCAATCTTCCAGAAAAGAAGCAGCGGGAAGAAAATGTAATAGACCAGGCGGTCGGTCGTGCGCAAGAAGTCGGCACTGATCAGCCGGTGGTGTTTTAAGGCCGTTCCCATGGCGATGAGGGCGAATACGGGAAAGAGGCTGTCGAGTACCATGGATATCCTGTCGTTCGTGGCATCGGCCGTCAATCGACCCGTTCAAGCATGCATCCACTCACAGGCCAGCTTTAAACGCGGTGCCCGGCCTTGTCAAGAATGGCCGGCGACGTTGTCTTCAGGCAAGATCTTCACTGTCGGTCGTGTGGATCCTGCGGGTTCGCTTCAGAGCCCGCCACAGGGTGTTGGTGCTGATTCCCAGACGCCTGGCGGTCCGGGCCTTGCTCTGGCCGCACTGTGCCAGCGTGCGCTGGATGATCTCGTATCTGCAGGCTTCCATCTGGTGGCGCAGTGACGTCGGGGCCATGGCCTTGTCGGCGGCCGGCACAGGGGCGGATGCCGCTTGCACGGGTGGTGACGTCTCCAGATCAGTGGTGGGCCGGGGGGGTGGCGCGTGCTCGTCGCACAACTCGTTGAACAGTCCCTCGTCGCGCCGGCGGTCGTCTAAAAGGATGAGGTAGCTCTCCACCAGGGAGTTCATCTCCCGAATGTTGCCGGGCCATGCATGGGATTGAAGTCGGGAGAGCATGCCGGCACTGAAGCAGTCTGCGGTTTGGCCGTACCGTCGCAACAGCGGTGACAGCAGGTCCGGTATATCCTGACGGCGGTGGCGCAGGGGAGGAATATTGAGGCTGAGCACGGCCAGCCGATAGTAGAGATCCTCGCGAAAGCGCCCGGCGTGTACTTCCGCGCGCAGGTCTTTGTGGGTTGAGCTGATGACGCGCACGTCCACCGGCACGATGCGGTCCCCGCCCACGCGCATGACCTCCCTGCTTTCCAGAACACGCAGGAGGCGCACCTGAAGATTGGCGGCGATGTCGCCGATCTCATCCAGAAAGATCGTGCCGCGGTTGGCCAGTTCGAACAGCCCGATCTTGCCGCCTTTTTTGGCGCCGGTGAAAGCGCCCTCCTCGTAGCCGAAAAGTTCGCTCTCCAACAGGGTTTCCGGCAGGGCCGCGCAGTTCACGGCCACGAAGGGGGCCTGGCGGCGCCGGCTGTGGGTGTGCAGGGCATGGGCCAGAAATTCCTTGCCTGTCCCGGTCTCGCCGTTGACCAGGATGGCGGCCTCCGTTTGAGCGTAGCGCTCGGCCCGGGTGATGAGTTTTTGCATTCCGGGGCTCGCGGCGACAATGTCCGTCATCGTGTAGCGGGCACGAAAGCCCTGACGATGAATGCGCTCGCGCAGTTTGCGATCGATATCATGGATGGCGCGGCCCTCTTTGAACAGCCCCACCGCGCCGTTGACCCGCCCGTCGATCAGAATCGGTAGACAGGAGACAACCAGGGCGTTGTCGTTGATCCTGACGATTTCGTTCGGTTTCTTGGCGCCCGAGGAGAGGACCTCGAGGAGCCCCAACGATTCGACCGGTCCGGAGACCGGTCGTCCCAGGTGCGACGCCAGCCCCGTGCCGAGGAGCGTTTCCGCCATTCGGTTGTAAAAATTCAGGTTGCCGTGCGCATCCACGCTGATCAAACCGTCATCCATGATGGTCAGGATCGTGCGCAGCTGTTCGTGGTGTTCGATCTCCCGGCGGCGTGCAGCCGCCAGCGCGCGCGCCTGGCTCAGGGCCTCCTGAATCGACTGCCCGCCGGGGTTGATGATAACGGATTTGACGGCCAGGCGGTCGGCGATTCGGCGACTGACGCCGCCGCCCACGATGATGTCGACGCCTTCGCGAACGGCGGCGGTCACGCCGTCTTCCAGTTCGCGCTGGCTGTTGAAAATGATTTGGCGCACATCCAGCCCCAGTATGCCCGTGACGATTTCGAAACCCTCGCGCCCGGCGGCAAAACTGGTAATGGCCATGCGTCGTCCCTCCTGGGCGGCCGTCAGCAGCGCATTGGTGATGTCGAGCATCGTGATGGGGATGTTCACCACCGGCTGTCCGATCCGGCGGGCGATCAGCCCCCCGGTGCCCCCGTGGCCCAAAACCACGTCATAGCCCTCGCGGATCAACGCTCGGGCCGTGGGCACGGCGTCATCCAGCCCCACGAGGGTGGTGAACAGATCTTCACGGGCCGGATCGATGTGGGGTCTGACACTGTTGATCACTTCGGCCGCATGGGAAACCAGCGCAAAACGATATTTTTTGGAGAGGGACGGCATGTTTGTCTGCCTCCAAGGTCGGTGGGATTCAGCACCGATGGATTGTCTGAACACATACTACAGAATTGAATGGTATCTCAATAGTGTACTGTATATATGTCAATTATGACATGATTCAGGCTGGATGCAGGATTGCTAATCATATGGAATACCAATAAATCACAGGCGGTTGAATAAGTTCAGCCGACTCTGGCATATGTGTTGCTGCTCGCTGGATTGATACTGGATTCGGTTGCGACCGTCTGATATTCGGAGTGTCCTGCCGTTCTTTACGGGCCTGCGCCCGTATCGTCGTTTCATCCGCCGCGGTCGTGTCTGTATTCGTGAGTGACCTCAACCCGTTATAAGGAGAGCAACACCACCATGGATTTCCAATTGACCCCCGAACAGAAGCAGATCGTCGCGGCCCTCGATGAGGTCGGCAAAAATGTTTTCGCCGCCAAGGCGGCCCGCTGGGACGCCAACCATGAATATCCCTGGGAGAACATCCACCAGCTGCGGGAGATGGGGGTCCTGGGCATGACGCTGCCCAAAACCTACGGCGGTCAGGAAAGCCCCCTGATCGATGCCGTTTTGGCCATCGAGACCACGGCCAAATACTGCGGGGTGACCGCCCGTGCGATCGTCGAGACCAATATGGGTGCCGTGGGCTGCATCATGGCCTACGGGACCGAAGCCCAGCGCGAACGGGTGGCCCGCCGGATTCTGGAGGAGGGCGACAAACCGGCCATCGGCATGACCGAACCGGAGGCCGGTACCGCCCTGACCGATCTGACCACCACGGCCGAGAAAAAAGGCGACAGCTACGTCATCAACGGCACCAAGCACTGGATCACCGGCGGCGGCATCTCGGTGACCAACCTGGTCTTCGCCCGCTTTATCGAAGACGGCCAGGATCGGGGTATCGGCGGCATCCTGGTGGACAAGGGGACTGCGGGCTTTACCTTCGGTACCGTGGAGAAAGCCATGGGACTGAGGGGCATTCCCGAAACCGAGCTTATTTTCAGAGACTGCGTGGTGCCGGCTGAAAATGTGGTCGTTCCGGGGGAGGGCAGCGAAGGCTTTAAAAAGCTGATGAACGGCTACAACGGTCAGCGGGTCGGGGCCAGCGGCGTGGCCCTGGGGATTGCCCAGGGGGCCCACGACCTGGCCATCGAATACATGAAGAACCGGCAGGCCTTCGGTCGTTCGATCGCCGATTTCCAGGGGCTGCAGTGGATGATGGCCGATGCGGAAATGGAACTCAATGCGGCCCGGCTGCTGATCTACCGCGCGGCCTGCAACGCCCGCGAGTTGCCCAACAACGTGCGGTTGCCACACATGGACGAGGCCTCCATGGCCAAAGCCTACACCGGGCACGCGGCTCTGGAGGTGGTCAGCGAGAGCCTCCAGATGTTCGGTGCCGCCGGGTATTCCCAGTCGCTGCCCTTGGAGCGCATGTTCCGCGATGTGCGCATGTTTCAGATCGGCGGGGGTACGACCCAGGCGCAGAAAAACATGATCGCCCGCTCGATTTTCAGGAAGAAATTCAGCCTGCGCAACTAACCTCCCGAAACGGCACGCCGGCCTGCCGTTCGAGGACCGACACCGCGGCGGCCGATTTGGCTGCCCGGGACGAATGCCGGCAGCCTGCCGAGGAGAAGAATATGGAACGGCCCCCCGTGCTCACGAAGATGCGGATTCTGGACTTTACCCGGGTGCTCTCCGGTCCTTTCGCGACCATGATGCTGGCCGACCTGGGTGCCGACGTTATCAAGATCGAGCCGCCCGGCGGGGATGAGAGCCGCTTCTGGCCACCGATCCTGGGTAACGGGACCAGCGCCTATTTTCTGGCCCTGAACCGCAACAAGCGCTCCATCGCCCTGAACCTTAAATCCGCCCGGGCCCGGCAGATCGTGCGCCGGCTGGCGGCCGAGGCCGATGTGGTCGTCGAGAATTTCACTCCCGGGGTCGCGGCCAAGCTGGAAATCGATGACGCCACGCTTCGCGAGGAAAATCCTGGCCTGATCTACTGCGCCATCTCCGGATTCGGTCAGGACGGCCCCTACCGCGACAAGAAAGCCTACGATCCGATCATTCAGGGCATGACCGGGCTGATGTCCATCACCGGCGAGCGCGACGGCCCCCCCGTTAAAATCGGCATACCGGTGACGGATCTTACCGCGGCCTCGCATGCCGTGACGGCCATCCTGGCCGCCTACATCGCCCGGCTCGAGAGCGGCAAGGGCCAGTATATCGATGTTTCCCTGTACGATGGCGTGGTCAGTTGGCTGACGATCATGGCCATGGATTTTTTTTCTTCGGGCCAGGCCCCCGAGCGCTGGGGATTGGACCATATCCACCGGGTGCCCGCCCGCGCATTCATGGCATCCGATAACCGCTGGGTTCAGGTCGCCGCCACCAGTGATGTGATGTATGCCAAGTTCTGTCGCCTGCTGGATCTGGAGGAACTGATCGACGATCCGCGTTTTGCCACCAACAACGATCGGGTAAAGAACCGCGACCTGATCATGCCGATTCTCGAAGAACGCATGCAGACCAGGACCAGCGGTGAGTGGTTGGATCTGTTCGAGGCCGCGGGGATTCCCTGTGGACCGATCCTCGATATCGGCGAGGTCTTTGCCGCCCCCCATGTGGCGGCCCGCGGCATGCAATTCAGTATGGCGCACCCGGTCGAGCAGGCAATCCCCCAGCTGGGGTTTCCCTACAAGTTCTCGGCCAGTGCGCCCTCGGCGCGGATGCGCCCCCCCTTATTGGGGGAGCATGCCGAGGCTATCCTCAGCGAAGAATTGCAAATGGATCGCGCGGCCATCAAAGGCCTGATGGCCGACAAGGTGGTGCTGCCGCCTTCCGAGGCGCTGGAGGCCGCCAAGCGAACCTGAATGGCCGTCCGTCAGGGCCATCCACGCGAGAAAGCCGGCGGGCCGGATTCGGCCCGCCGGCTTTCTCTTGTCTGGTCGTCGGTCGCCCGTCCCTGACCACGCGGGGGCCGCTAGCTGCGGGCGTCAGATCCGATCGCAGGGAATGTGGGCCAGCTGCTCTTCAAGGTCGTCGTCGATGCGCTGGGCATAGGATTCCAGAGGATAGTCGACACTGCACACCCGGCAGTGGAGAAAAACGCGTTGTCAGGCGCGCTTGACGCTCAAAGGCTGGCCGCAGCGGCGGCAGCGTTGTGTCTTGCGGTTCATGGCCGATCCCTTCGGGGGCGCGCAGCAGCGCCCGGTCGTTTTGCTGGGCCGCAAGGTGTCAGGAACGGCTCCAACCCTGGAAATCCGACCCTCGACGCCTGAAACCCGGTCGGGCGCGAGCCCGCCAGGCCCACCGTCTTGCGGCCACCCGGTTTGCCGCGTCAGGAACGGCGCGACGGGATGCTTTAGGCCCGAGAGGCCCCCCTTGTCAAGAGAGGTGTGCCCGGCCGGACGTTGACATCACACGGCCTTTGGGGCAAAGAGCTTCAAGCGGCGGAGCCCCGCCGGTAATTAACCATTCAATCAAGGACATCGCCATGGGCGCAGCGCCATGCATGGGTTTTAAGGCCGCCGGGGTGCATGCCGGCCTCAAGAAAAACGGCGATCCGGACCTGGGCCTGATCTTCTCGGAAACGCCGGCGACCGTGGCCGCCGTGTTTACCCGCAACCAGGTCCAGGCGGCACCGGTAGTGCTCGATCGCCAGCGGGTCGCTTCCGGGCGAAGCCGGGCGGTTATTGTTAACAGCGGCAATGCCAACTGCTGCACCGGCGAGGGCGGGATGCGGGCGGCCGAGCGCATGGCGGCGGCCGCGGCCCGGGCGCTGGGGCTTGCGGACGACGAGGTCCTGGTGGCATCCACCGGTGTGATCGGACAGCCCCTGCCCGTCGAAAAAATCGAAGCCGCCGCCCCCGCACTGGTCGGGCAGCTTGCCTCCGACGGCTTTCCGCAGCTGGCCCGGGCCATCATGACGACGGATACCGAGCCCAAGGCGGTCTTCCGCACCGGAAGGGTCGGCGCGCGCGCCTATCATATCGCAGCCGTGGCCAAAGGGGCCGGCATGATCCGGCCGGACATGGCCACCATGCTCTGTTTCATCTGCACCGACGCCGATCTGCCCCGGGCCGATCTGGATCAGGCCTTGCGCCGGGCGGTCGACGCGTCTTTCAACCGCATCACCATCGATGGCGATACGAGCACCAACGACACCGTCATTCTCATGGCCAACGGCGCGAGCGGCGTCGGGCTGCATGCAGAAGGGGATCGGGACCAGTTCGCGGCCCTCTTGGAGGATGCCCTGCTGGAACTGGCCCGCTGGATCGTGCGCGACGGCGAGGGGGTCAACAAGACGGTGGAGGTCCGGGTGCGGGGAGCGCGCACGGCGGACGACGCCCTGCGGGTGGCCGATGCGATCGCCCATTCGCCCCTGGTCAAGACCGCGTTCTTCGGTCAGGATGCCAACTGGGGGCGCATCCTGGCGGCGGCCGGACGCGCCGGCGTCACGCTGGACCCGGAGCGCCTCGATCTTTATTTCGACGATGTCCAGATGGTCGCGGGCGGCGTCGGCTGCGGACCGGATGCGGAAGCCCGGGCCACCGCGGTGCTGAAATCGCCGGCTTTTGCCGTGACCCTCGAGCTGAACCGGGGCACCGAAACGGCCCGGCTTTTGACCTGCGATTTTTCACTGGATTACGTCAAGATCAACGCGGATTACCGCACCTGATGGAAACCGGGCCATGGCCTTGATGCGTCTGCAGAAATTCCTTTCGGCCGCCGGCATTTGCTCGCGCCGGCGGGGAGAGATTCTGATGGCCGAAGGACGCGTAAAGGTCAATGGCCAGACCGTGACCGTCCTGGGGACCAAGATCGACCCGGACAGCGACCGGGTTGAAGTCGACGGCCGGCGGGTTGTGAAGCACGCTCCGCAGGTCTACCTGGCCCTGAACAAGCCCGAGGGGGTCGTGACTTCCTGTGAGCAGGCGGATACCACGGTGGTTACCGACCTGATCGATCTGCCGGAGCGGGTTTTCCCGATCGGCCGGCTGGACAAGGACTCCACCGGCCTGGTACTCCTGACCGACGACGGCCCGCTTCATCACCGCTTGCTGCACCCGTCATTCGACCATGAGAAGGAATACGACGTGACCGTGGCCCGGCCGATACCGGAAGGCGCGCTTCGCCGCCTGGCCGAGGGCATGCCCCTGATGGGCACCCGCACGCGGCCCGCCCGGGTGACGCGGATTTCCGCCAGCCGTTTTCGGATCATACTGCAGGAGGGCAAGAACCGCCAGATCCGCCGCATGGTGGGGAAGGTGGGCCACAGCGTGCTGCGCCTGCATCGGGTGCGTGTGGCCAATGTGCGCTTGGGTGATCTCAAACCCGGGCAATGGCGCCATTTGACGTCGGTAGAAGTCAAAGCGTTGACCGCGACGGCCAAATCTCAGCCGGCGGACCGACCCGGGTCGGCCGTTTCGTCCACAAGTGCCAAAGCACGTCCGAAGTCCAAACCGGCCGGTCGGAAAGGGCGGTCCCGCCATTCTCGGCCCAAAACCAAACCGGCCAAAAAAAGACCATAACAAGACAAGGCTGTAAGCGAAGCCACATATGGCTTGGGTTTGATCCGAACCTGCCCGCTCTGGTGCTCGTCCCGCCAAAGTACTATCTATCCTGGGTGTTTTAGTGCTGGATTTCTTCATTTTCTGTCTCGTGACGGAAAACGAAGCAAAAGAGCACGCCCTCGTCCCGCTCCATCCTGCGCGTCAAAGTACCGAACGGGTCTCGCGGGAACTCGCTTCGCTCAGACAGCCCGCGAGCCTGATCCGCTCGCTACTTCGATGCTCGGCGCGGGACAAAAGGGGAACGATCTGCCCCCGTAGATGGATCAGGCCTCCAGCCAGTCAGCAAGCTGATACTCTCTCACCTCATGTGATGATTCACACCATTCGAGAAGCGAGGTGAACACAAACGTCTGCTAGCGCATCAGCCCCGGCAGCCAGAGGGCGATCTGGGGGAAGGGCAGCATCAGCAGGGTGCCGACCACCAGGGCGATCAGCAGCGGGATGACGCCCCTGAAGATCACCTGCAGGGGAATGTCGCGGGCCACGCCGCTGACCACGTAGACGTTGACGCCCACCGGCGGGGTGATCACGCCGATCTGGGTCACCAGGACAATGATCACGCCGAACCAGATGGGGTTGTAACCCATGGCCGTCACCACCGGGTAGAAGATCGGGACGGTCAGCATGATCAGGGCCAGGGCGTCGATCACACAGCCGCCGATGAGGTAGGCCATGATGATCATGCTCATGATGGCCCAGGGCGGCAGGTTGAAGCCCGCGACCCATTCGGCGATGTCGAAGGGGATCCGGGTGACGGCCAGGAAGTGGCCGAACACCGTGGCGCCGGCCACGATCACCAGAATCATGCACGCGATCCGGGTGGTCTCGAAAAGGGACTGAATGAAGCCCCGGACGGTCAGGTTGCGGCGCAGGACGGCGATCAGGATCGATCCGAAGGCCCCCACCGCACCGGCTTCGGTCGGGGTGAAAAATCCCAGGAACAGCCCGCCCATGACGAGGAGGAAGAGCAGCAGGGTTTCGATCAGCCCCGCGAGCGAAGCGATGCGCTCCCTGAGACCGGTGCGCGTCCCCCGGGGCGCGATCTCCGGGGACAGGGACACCCAGATCACGATGGCCAGGATGAAAAGCACGGCCAGCAGCAGTCCTGGCAGAATGCCGGCCATGAAGAGCTCGCCGATGGACTGTTCGGTCATGATGCCGTAGATAATGAAAATCACGCTGGGCGGCACCAGGATCCCCATGCTGCCGCCGGCGGCAACGACGCCGGCGGCCAGGCTGTCGTGGTAGTCGTATTTGCGCATTTCCGGCAGGGTCACGGCCGCCATGGTGGCGGCCGTGGCGTTGGTCGAGCCGCAGATGGCGGAAAACCCCGTGCAGGCGCCGATGGTGGCGATGGCCAGGCCCCCTGGCCAGTGGCCGATAAATTTGTAGGCCACATCGAAGAGCCGCGTGCTGATGCCGGCGTGGAAGGAAATCTGGCCCATGAGGATGAACAGCGGAATGACGGTCAGGTTGTAGGAGCCGAAGACGTCGAAGATATCCTTGGCAAAGAGACTCAGGGCGGCGTCCCAGGAGACGACGGTACTGAACCCGACGAATCCGATCAGGGCCATGACAAAGCCCACCGGCATGCGCGAGAAGATGAGGATGAACAGGGCGATCAGGCCAATCACGCCGATGGCGGTCGGGGTCATGTGAATCGCTTTCCACGACAACGGCGCCATCCGGAGCGGATGACGCCGGTTTCGACGATCCCCGTTGCAACCGGGGATCCCGTTTTCAAGCTTTCAGGGCCAGGGCCAGGTTCTTCAGCACCCGCACGGCCAATACCGCCACCAATAACCAGCATCCGGCGGCGATGCCGTAGACGAAAGGGTAGACCGGCATCTGCAGCGTCATCGACACTTCGCCGAAGGATTGCAGGTCGGCGGCATAGCGCATGCTCTGCCGGGCCAGCAGTGCGAACAGAACGGCGCAGACCAGGGCGTTCACGCCGTCGATGACGGTCTGGGCCCGGGGCGGCAGTTTCTGGACGAGAAAATCCACGGCGATATGGCCGCGGTTGGCCGAGGTATACCCCAGGGAAAAGGCGGCGAAGACCGCGCCCAGAAACCCCACGACTTCGTAAGTGCCGGGAATGGGCCGTCGAAACAGACGCAGGACGATGTCCATGCAGGTCAGGAGCATCATGCCCGTGACCGCGGCCGCCGCCACCCAGTTGAAGATTTCGGCGGCGCGGGAAGTCCATTTTTCAAGGCGGTCGATCACGCATCCTCCCCGTGTCGGGATGCCGGTTTCAGCGGGCGATCAGTTCCCTGAGCGTCTTGATATAGTCGTCGCCCGCCAGCCCCTTGCTGTTGGCGGACTGAACATAATTGTCAATGATCGGCTGCACGGCCCCCTTCCAGCGGCCACTCTCCGTGTCCGAGAGCGGGATCACCTGGTTGCCGCGGCTCAAGGTGAAGGCGAGGCCTTCCTCGTCGTTCTTGTCCCAGGTGCGGCCGTGCACGTCGATGTATTCCCGACTCACCTCGGTGAAGACCGCCTGGACGTCGGCGGGCAGCTTCTCCCATTTGCCGCGGTTCATGACCACGAACATGGCGGTGGTATAACCCACCCCCCGGCAGTCGGTGGTGGATTGGATCACCTCCCCCTGCTTCCAGCCCTTGAGCACTTCGATCGGTCCGAAAGTGCCTTCGACGACCCCTTTCTGAAGGGCTTCGTAGGTGGATGGCTGAGGCATAGCCACCGGCACGCCGCCCAGTTTTTCGACGATCTTGGCGCTCAGGCCGGTGGAGCGGATCTTCATGCCCTGCATGTCCGCCATGGTGTTGACCGGGCGTTTGGTATGCAGCAGGCCGGGGCCGTGGGCGTGCAGGTAGAGCAGTTTGACCTGGGCCAGTTCCTTGGGCTCGAATTTCGCGTAGAAGGCGTTGGCCGCGCGCGTGGCCACCAGTCCGCTGGGGTAGCCCAGCGGCAGGTCCAGCGCTTCCATGACCGGGAACCGGCCCCGCGTGTAGGCGAAAACCGACATGCCGATATCGGAGATACCGCTGACCACCCCGTCGTAGCACTGTTTGGCCTTGGTCAGGGTGCCGGCGGGAAAGACCTGAATCTGCACCCGGCCGTTGGTGCGCTTCCCGATCTCCTCGGCCCAGGCCACGGCGGCCTGGCACTGGCCGTGGGAGGGCGGGAAAAAGATGCTGTAGGTCAGCTTGATGGGTGAATCGGCGGCATGGGCGGCGGGTGCCGCGGTAAGAAGCGTTGCGGTCAGCAGTAAAACGGCGACGGTCGAAAGCAGTTTCCTCATGGGGCCTCCTTGGCTCTGCCGGATGGGTTGAGAATTCCAGGTGGTTTGACGCC
>JASJCV010000305.1 GCA_030065275.1 Desulfobacterales bacterium
GCTCGCGGTGACGGCCGAAGTGCACACCCCCTACGGCGCGACCGAAGCGGTTCCCATCGCGTCCATCGGCAGCCGGGAGATATTGTCCGAAACGCGTGCGCTCAGCGAGAAGGGTTACGGCATGTGCGTGGGGCGATCTCTGGCCCATACCCGCATTCGCATCATCCGCATCAGCGACGATCCCATCACGGAATGGGATGACGACCTGCGGGTACCCGATGGCGAGATCGGCGAAATCGTGGTCCGGGGCGATCTGGTGACCCGCGGCTACTACGCACTTCCCCGGGCCGACGCGTTGGCCAAGATCGCGGACGGCCATCATCTTTGGCACCGCATGGGCGATCTGGGTTGGCAGGACCGTCAGGGCCGGATCTGGTTTTGCGGACGCAAAAGCCACCGGGTGGTGACACCGAGGGGGGATATGTACACGATCCCCTGCGAGACCGTATTCAACAATCATCCGGCCGTTTTCCGCAGCGCGCTGGTGGGCATCGGCCAACCACCGGACCAGGAACCGGTGATTTGTATCGAACGTCGTCCAGACCGTGCTGCCCGCGTCACGGATCTGAAGAAGGAACTGCTGGCGCTGGCGGCCGCGAACCAGCTGACCGCCGCCATCCGCAACGTTCTCTTCCACCCGGCCTTTCCGGTGGATGTTCGGCACAACGCCAAGATTTTTCGGGAAAAGCTGGCGGTCTGGGCCGCGTCCCGGGTCCGGAGAAAATAAAATGGCATTCCCTGAACTGAAGGCTAGGAAAATCCTGGTGACCGGCGGCGGCGGCTTTCTGGGGGGGGCCATCGTCCGCCTGCTCGTCGCCGCGGGCGCCCGGGTGCGCAGTTTCTCCCGCGGACGCTACCCGTTTCTCGCCGACTTGGGCGTTGAGCAGATGCGGGGTGACCTGGCCGATCCGGAAGCGGTTCAAAATGCCGCGCATCAGATGGACGTCGTCTTCCACGCGGCCGCCAAACCCGGCGTATGGGGGCGCTACGAAGCGTATCACCGCCCCAACGTGGTCGGGACCGCGAACGTGCTCCAGGCCTGCCGCGACCAGGCGGTGGCCTGTCTCGTCTACACCAGCTCGCCCAGCGTGGTCTTTAACGGCCGGGACATGGCCGGAGTGGACGAATCCGTCCCCTACCCCGACCATTGGCAAGCCCACTACCCGCGAACCAAGGCGCTGGCCGAGCAGATGGTGCGAAGCGCCGGAAACGAGGGCCTGCCGACCATTGCGCTGCGCCCCCACCTCATCTGGGGTCCGCGCGACAACCATCTGGTCCCGCGGATCATTCAGCGGGCCCGACGGCTGCGCCGGGTGGGTTCCGGCACCAACCGGGTGGACACCATTTACATCGACAACGCGGCCGAGGCCCACCTGCTGGCAGCGACCGCGCTGATGCGCCGTCCGGAACTTTCGGGACGGGTTTATTTTATCAGTCAGGACGATCCCATCGTCCTCTGGGACATGGTCGACGCGATCCTGGCCGCCGCCGACCGGCCGCCGGTCACCCGCGCGATTTCGGCGCTGACGGCCAGGCGGGTCGGCGCCATCATGGAATGGCTCTACCGCGCCCTGCACCTGCCCGGCGAGCCGCCCATGACCCGGTTCGTGGCCGAGGAACTGGCCACCGAACACTGGTTCGACATCAGCGCCGCCAAAAACGACCTGGGCTATCACCCCCGGATCACGACCCGCGAGGGCTTGCAGCGGCTGCGCCGGTGGCTTAATGAGGAAAACCAACCTTCCTGAAGGATGTTGTTGTCAGCGAAAACGTGGACGTGGGTTAACCTATCAGGAGATATTCATTATTGATTGCAGAAAGGTCGCCGCGATGAAACTCACCGATATTCAGCCGCTTGAAATATGGGCCGCCCTGGAAACCGCCATCCGTGAAAGATCCGGCTTGCGGGCCCGTGTCTACGATGTCGACGGCGTGGGCATCACCGACCCGTCGGCCCATGCCAACGACCTCTGCCCGGAAATCCGCTCGACCCAAAAGGGACTGACGTTCATTTGCGCCGTGGCGCACCAGAACTTGGCCGCCATGGCCCGCAACTCCCGCGAGCCCGTGGTTGAAGAATGCGACGCCGGTCTGATCAAGATCGTCGTACCGATTTTCGTCGGGGAGGAATTCGTGGGGGCCGCCGGGGGCTGTGGGCTGCTGACCGAAGACGGCGAGGTGGACGAATTCATGATCAACAAGACGACGGAAATCCCCGAGGAGAAGATCGCCGAACTGGCCGTCAGGCTTGGCACGATTTCGCCCGACGCATTGGAAAACCTGACGGCATTCATCACCGCCGAAGTTCAGCGATTGATCGCCAATGCGCCTGCCAGCTAATCCCACGGACTGCTGCCCGCACAGCCGGCACGTCGGGGCGGGGACGCCTTCCGGTCCCCGTCATCCCATCCGGTCGTCAATCTGATCGGTAATGTCGATAAGGGTGCCACTGGACATGCACAGGTTGCCGACCGTCTCGATCAGGGCCACATCCTTGACATAGCTGGTCCCGTGGCGTGTCAGAATCTCGTAGATGCGCTCCCAGCGCCCATGCAGGGCTTCCTGCTGGCGCTCCTCGCGTTCCTGCTCGATGGGCACCTGCCGGTGGATCGGGCTTGCCCCCGTGCGATCGACCCGGGTGATCAAGTCGTCCGGCACAAATATGCTGAACCCGATCTTGAGCACTTTACGCGCCGAAAAACCGGTGATTTTCTCGATGGCCGGGTTGATGTAGACCATTCGGACTTCCTGGTGACGCCCCTTTTCCCAGACAGATACGTAGGGGGCATCGACCCGGTCGGTGGTGAGCTGATCGAGCAGGTGGGCGGCGACTTTGGCCTCCAGACGACGCATGGCATCGGCTTCGGCCTGGATATCGATTTCGGCCAGGAAGCGTGGCAGTTCAAACGCCTCGATCAGGGAGGAGAGGACATTTTCGAAAGCGGTCGTCTCGACGACCACCGAAGCGAAATCGACCATTTCGTGCAGGGGGTATTTCTCATTCGCGGCCATTCGGGTCTCCTGGTCAATGATTGGTTGAATGCTTCAGGGCCATCCCCTGATCTGTATTCATCAATCGGGCAGAAGGTCATAAAAATAAAGCATGGCGTCCGAGCGCGTGATGATGCCGATGACGACACCGTCCGCCACCACCGGCAGCCGGCCGATATCGTGTTTGACCATCTTCGCCACGGCCTCGCTCGGACTGCGGTCCGGCGTGATGGTGTGCACTTGCGTGCGCATGAAGGCCTTGACCGGTGCTTTGAGCTGAGCCTCCTTGCCGATGCGTCTGAAATCACGCCGTGAGATGACACCGCAGAGGACGTCGTCGTCGATGACCGGGAGCCCGGTGCAGCCTTGCCGCCGCAGAATATGAGCCACCTCGTCCATGGGCGTTCGGCTGCTGACGCTGACCACCGGAAAGGACATGAGATCGCTGACATTCACGGACGACCGGCGATTGCCCTGAAGCAGTTCCGTGAGCATTTCGGTCACGGCTTCGGGATTCACCGCTTTGAGCAGCGAGGACCCAGCGCCCGGATGCCCCCCGCCGCCTAAACCCTGCATGATCGCACCCACGTTGATCTCCTCGACCGTGCTGCGGCCGATCACCATGCAGTGGTTGCGTTTCGGTTGGAAAAAAATGCCGAAGGCCGCATCCACGTTCATGATCTCGAGAAACATGCGCACGACGAGTGCCAGATTCTCGAGATGACCGCTGATATCGATCCGGCCCAGACCGACATTGAAACCATCGATTTTGAATCGTTCCGCGGCGGCGAGAAGTTCGAACAGGGCCTCTTTCTGCCGCAACCCGTAGGCCGGTCGCAGCAGGCGCCGGACGATATCCAGATCGGCCTTGCGTTCGAGCAGGTAGGCCGCCGCGCGTGCATCCTCGGCGGTGGTCGAGTTGAAGGTCAGATTGCCGGTGTCTTCATAGAGTCCGGCCAGAAAAAGGGTGGCCTGAATCGGTGTCATAATCTTGCGTCGGGCCTGGATCTCCCGGAGTAGCAAGGTGATCGTGGCGCCCACGGTTTCCTGGATACCATCCACGGGCGTGATGTCGCCGATATCCGGGTGGTGATCCCAGAGCGATACCGGCACCTTCGGGTCGATGCGCTCGAAAACAACCGGATCAAGACGGTTCCAGCGATTGGCGTCGGCCACCATCAGGTGCGTGACCGCGGACCAGTCGACATCGGCCGGATCGGCCACCCGCAGGAGATCCTTGTGCATAGAAAGGAAACGGCGCACGTTGGGGTTGACGCTGCGGGGGATGACCGCCGTGCTGTCCGGGAAGAGGATCGTCAGCGCGATCACGGATGCCAGCGCATCAAAGTCGCAATTGCGGTGACCAGTGGCCACCCGGCCGGTGATGGGGGAGGGCTTCACGGCGTCATACGGCGAGATTCGTCGCTGTCCGGCGCCTTCCCGCCTTCAGGCCGCCAGTCGACGAGCTGGGCCTGATCGGATCGATGGCCCAGCTGCCCGGTGCTTCCACCGTGCCCGTATTCGAGCTCCAGACGGTGTTTTTCCACCTCGATCCGGCTCTCGATGGCCCTGCGGGCCAGAAGATACCGCAGGTAGATCACCCAGACCAGTAGGCCCAGGGTAATGGCCCCGGCCGTCATGAAAAACCATTTGTAGCGGATCAGGGCGTCCATGCCCAGACGGCTGAGGTAGACAATGAAATTGGGGACCACCCAGTAAGCCATGATGCCCATGAGCACCAAAAAGCCGATGATGAAGATGTTGTAGCGGCTCACCCGCACCAGAAAGCGCTCCAGCATCGAGGCGTCATCCGACAAATCGAGGGCTTCGCCGCCGTCCTTTAGGCGGTCGGCATAGAAAATCGAGAGGTAGGCCTTGACCACGAAAGCGAAGAGCAGAATGGCGGCGATCGGCAGGCCGAAGGCGGCCACGAACCAGGCCCGGAAGGGAAAGGGTCGCTCACGGGTCTGAAGCCTGAGTTCGTACCGGTCGATGGGACCGAAATTCTTCTCGAAATAATACTTGTCGAACTGGCTCAGATTCTGTCCGTCCGATTCGTAAATCACCTCGCCCGACGGGGTCATCACCTGGATGACGGACTGCCGTCCGGATTTCATGGCCGCCAGCACGAATAATTCGAGCTC
>JASJCV010000306.1 GCA_030065275.1 Desulfobacterales bacterium
GGAGGCCGGCGTATCGATTCCGGATGGGCGCCCACCGAAGACGGAATGGCTTGCATGTGCATAAATAAAGATTTATCTGTTGGCAGCCGATCTAAAGCCGTGTTTTTTCCCATCGGCCCCTCCAGGGGATTTGAGTCTTCCCTCAGGCCGACATGATCCCCTGTATCCGGCCGTTACCGGGCCGGGGAATCACCGTTACCAGCTACCCCATGGCGACGTTGTGAACCCCGCCTCCACAAGCTTGGACTGTTGAGGCATCAAAGCGCGTATGCCCCTGTCACCCCGAGTGAAACGAATCGCGACCACCGCTGGCGCGCTGGCAGTATTGATTGCCAGCCTGGTGATGATTCTGACGCCGGTGCTGCTCGAACGCTGGCTCAACAACTTCGACCTTCAAAGCGCTTTCCACAAGGCGACGGGAGGCTCAATCTCCACCGGCACCATAAGGCTGGACCTTTTTCCGGCCCCGCACTTGACCATCCCGTCGGGCACCATCGATCTCCCTGAATTTGCCAGCGGCCGCTGGCAGGAAATTCGAATTCAGCCGGCATTGATTTCCATTTTCAGCGAGCAGGTGCGCTTTCGGAAGCTCAAGATCATCGCCCCGGATCTCCGGCTGAATACCCAATTTCTCTTCGAAAGTGACGAACAGCCGGTATCCGGGGCGATGGACCAATTGACCTCCGAGCGCCTGCACCGCATTCTGTTGGCCGCCAGCCGGCAAATGGGTCTGGGAATCCAATGGCTGGTCGGGCGCGCCCCCGACGCAAAGGTCGATATTCGCAAAGGGCGCCTGCTTCTGATCGAAAACGCGGCGCTGCCCCCGCTGGCTTTTCATGCCATCGACGCTCGTCTCAAGCTGCCGCCGGATAAACTTCGCGTCGAACTTGACTGCAAGTCCAGTCTCTTAAAAACGCTTCGCATCACTGGTGAAGTGGACGCCGCCACTCTGGTCGGTCAATTGACCATGTGGTTTAACCGTCTGGATTCCAGACAGTTGGCCGAGATCACCGGGCTCGGCCGTTCGCTGGCGCGAATCGAGGGTCAAATGTCCGGTCACGCAACGGTGGATTTGAAGGGGGCGGATCGAATAGAGAGCCACCTATCCTTCAGGCTGCCCCACCTTCTGCTCCAGCGACTCGAAACGCCCGTGACAATTAAAAATGCCTTCCTCGACGGCACGGCCACATTTGACGAGACCTCGTTTCGATTCGATCTCGGCCGTCTGTATGCGGAGCAGCCGAAGGTGAACCTTACCGGGCACTTCCAGGCGGGGGGCGATTCTCCGGGTTTGCGCCTTCATCTCGTGGGCAGCCGGATCGATATCGCCGAAGCGCGCCAAGCGACGCTGGCCGTGGTGGGGGACCATTCCGGGACCACCAAGATCTTCGATGTGCTGCGTGCCGGCAACGTGCCCTGGATCAGCTGGCGAACGGAAGGCCCGCGCCTCAGCGACCTCAAGGTGTTCCGCAATATGAAACTCACGGGAGAAGTCCAATCCGGAGAGCTCTACATTCCGGCCGCCGACCTCCAACTGACGGATGTCAACGGCATCGCCGATATTGACGAGGGCATTCTGAGGGGCGAGGGTCTGTCGGCCCGCCACATCACCACGACCGGTCAGGCCGGTAAACTCTGGATCGATTTCAAACCCGAGGTCCTTCCTTTTTTCCTGGAGATCGACACCCATCTGCAGGATGTCGGTCTGCTGCCGTCGCGATTGCGTCAATGGGTCGGAAATACCGGATTTCGAAACGAGCTCGGGCGACTGACCCAGCTCGGCGGCGAGGCGCGCGGCATGATGATCCTCGACAGCCGCAGGGGAGAAGGACTCGAGGTCACGGCCGACGTGGTGGAGTGCCGAATCGCCGGGCGCTACGACCGTCTGCCGTGGGAAGTCAATATCGACAGCGGCCTCGTGCGCTATACCAATGACCGGATTTCACTGGATCAGATGACCGGAAGCATCGGTCCCAGCGTTTTCAAAAATTTGAAGGCCCGTGTGGATTTCGGCGATGACTTCTGGCTGCGTGTCGAATCGTTGCGGTCAACCGTCGATCTGGATGCCGTGCTTCCCTGGTTGATGTCCTTCGAGGCCCTGCGCACCAGAATGTCCCCCTACCGCTTCACGGGAACCCGGGCGGAAATTGAGCGTTTGAGCCTGCAGGGCCCTTTTCTCGCGCCCTCCCGCTGGGCCTATGCGGTCAAGGGACGCGTCGAGGGTCTGACGGTGGAAGGCGGGAATTTGCCAGCGCCTCTTGATTTCAGCGACTTCGCACTCGCCGCAAATGAGGACTCTCTGACGGCTGAAGGTGTGACCCTCAAGGTCCTGGACGCCGACCTGACCGGACGCGCACACACCACCATCGCCGCCGGTCGCTTGCAGTCGGTCGATCTCGTATTTAAGGGTCAGCTGGGCGGGAAGGCGGATAAATGGCTCAACGACCTTTTTGAGGAGGACGCGGATTTCTTCCTGACGCAAGCACCGCTGACGGTCTCCGAGGCCAAGCTCAGCTGGTCGGCGGATCAACCCATCGTCAGCCAGGCCGCGTTCACCACAAGCCAGGACGTTCAGGTTTCCCTGTCAAGCACATGGCAGCCGCAGGTTTTCAGACAGCACCATGTGCGCATCGTCGACGGCGAGACCCAAGCGGTGATTTCCCAACATCGGCGCGCCGATCAGTTGGGGCTGACGTTCGAAGGGATCTTGACGGGCAAAACCCTGGACCGCCTTTTATTGAGCAACCCCTTCCCCAGCGGCCGTCTGAAAGGAGATTTTCAAGCCAACATCGACTTGGGACGCCCCGAACAATCGACCGCCAGCGGGAACCTGACGGCGGCCAATATCCGGCTCCCGCTCAAGATCGACCGGAAGGTTCATCTCAGCCAGCTGCAGTTGAGCGCCAACGATAATCGCCTGGAGCTATCACCGGCGGCGTTCCTGATCGATGACAGCTGGCATACACTGGAAGGTTCGATCCGGCTGGCATCGATGCGCTACCACGTCGATCTGCAGCACGAAGGCGCCTTTTTCAACGTGGCCCCCACCGAAGAAACCCAGGATGGGCAAGCGCGCATCGAGCGGCTTTTATCGTGGCCGGTCGATGGAAAAATCCATTCACGCCTGTCCGCCCTCAAATGGGGGGAGCAGCGCTGGGTACCCCTGCACACGACTTTAAGGATGACTCCCGGTCGATGGCAGGTTGCGCTAGATGAAGCGGGGCTCTGCGGTATCCAGACCACCGGGACCGTTTGGTTGGAAAACGGCCGCATGGCTGTCGATCTCAATCACACTGCCCATAAAGTTGCGCTAAACCCGACGATATCATGTCTGCTGGGCAAGTCCGACCTGGTTGACGGGCGCTTCAATCTGGAGGGGCAACTTGCGGGTGAAGCCGCTTCGGCCGAATCGCTCAGCCGTTCACTTGAAGGGCAGTTCAATTTCGAAGCCGAGGACGGCCGGATCTACAAGTTCGATCTGCTGGGGAGAATTCTGGCGGCCATCAACCTGACGGAACTCGTGCGGGGGAAGAAATCGGACCTGCTGGGCGAAGGATTGGCCTATCGCAAGATTGCGATCGAGGCCCAGCTCGAAGACGGCCGTCTGCGATTTGACAAGGCCCTCATTGACGGTGCTTCGGCTGAAATTGCGGCCGAGGGGGACATCGATCTAAATTCCGATGAACTCGACCTGCTCGTTCTGGTGGCCCCGTTGAAAACCGTCGACGCGATCGTGAAGTTCACACCGATTGTCAACACCTGGCTGGAGGGCACCCTGATCTCGATACCGGTCAAAGTCTCCGGCTCGCTCGAAGAGCCCCGTATTACCCCTCTGGCGCCCTCGGCGGTCGGCAGCAGTCTGTTGAACCTTTTAAAAAACACGATCAAGCTGCCCATCAAATTGGTCGAACCGCTTTTCGAGGAAGAGGACGCCGAAGCCTCTCCTCCCGAAGGCACCGATGAAGCGCAGCCTTAAACGACCCCCTGGTCGCGGAGCCGGTTTTGCAGATTGCAGGAAAGGGTTTTTTGTGATCTTATGGCGCCGTTTGCCAATCATCAGGAGGATTACCCGTGGGGATCAAAGAACGCAAAGCGCGCGAGCGCGAGATGCGCCGCCAGCAGATCATGGTCGCGGCCAAGCGGGTATTCACCCAGCGCGGCTATGAAAAAAGTACGATGGAGGACATCGCCCGCGAAGCCGAGCTGAGCCCCGGAACGATTTACCTGTATTTTAAAAGCAAAGACGAACTTTACGCTTCATTGTGCCTTCGCGTTCTGCGCTTCATCAATGTCAAGGTCGACCACGTCGTGAGTGACGCAAACCTCGATTATGAAGCCAAACAGGAATCGCTGCTGACGACCATTCGGGAAATCTACGACTACGATCCGTTGATTCTGAACAATATGTTTCATCTGCAGTCCAGCGACACCCTCAAGTCGTTGTCCCCCGAGTTGATGCACGAAATCAATGCGCTCTCCCAAAGCGCCCTCCAGGCCATGGCCGGCATGTTTGCCGCGGGAATCGAAAAGGAGCTCGTGATCGATCGTCATCCCATGGCACTGGCCGACATTTTCTGGGCGCTGTTTTCCGGCATCGTTCTCTGGGAGGAGAGCAAGAAGATGATCAGTGCCGAGCGCTATGATTTTTCAAATACATTGACCACGGCGTTTGAATTGATCGGCCGCGGTCTGCGCAAGCAATCAGGCGACGCCCGACGACCTGAAGCCCCCATCTGATGTCTTCCAGGTTCGGCGGGTACTTCGCCGAGCTGATTGCAAAACCAAGGAGAGACCCTATGGGCATGCAATTCGAGTCCGATCGCGAAGAAGAGGAACTTAACCAGTATGATGCCTACTCGGCGCTGGAAGAACGCAAAGGGGGCCGCAAGGCCGTCTACTTTTATGTGGCGGCGGGCCTGGGACTGCTGGTCCTGGTGTTGGCCTTCGTGATGCTGGGAAGCGGCGCCGGTCGCCAGGAAATCGACAACCGGCTGGAGCTCCTCGAAAAACGCCTCGACGACATGGAATTTCGCCTCGGCAGTATTGTCCAAAGTACCGCCGAGGGCGACATGGCCTCGTTGCAGAAAGCCAATCAGGATCTGGGACAGCGTTTCGATGCGCTGGAACGCAAGCT
>JASJCV010000307.1 GCA_030065275.1 Desulfobacterales bacterium
GTTCCGCCGGGATGTCCTCGGGCGTGATTCCCAGGGGATTGATGGCCGCAATGTGCATGGCCACGTTCTTGGCGAATGCCTGGAAGTCGTCGCTCTTGGCCACGAAATCCGTCTCGCAGTTGACCTCGACCATCACGCCGAGTTTGCCGCCCGTATGCACGTAGGGCATGACCACGCCTTCGGTGGTGGCCCGGCCGGCGCGCTTGGCCGCGGTGGCCAGGCCCTTCTTGCGCAGGAAGTCGACGGCCTTTTCCATGTCGCCGCCGGTTTCGGTCAGTGCTTTTTTACAATCCATCATGCCCGCGCCGGACTTATCGCGGAGCTGTTTAACCATGGCTGCCGTAATCGTGGACATGCTTATTCTCCTGTCTGCTCGGAATCGGTGGCTTCGACGGCGGCTTCGGTATCGGGCGGCGCTTCGCCGTCTTCGGGGGTGGCCCGCCGGATGATTTCGACCACCGGACCCTGGGTGCCGTCGGAAATCACCTTGCGCTCGCCGGGTTTGAGATCGGCGCTGCCGGGAACCTCCTCGACGGTCTCGTCCTGGGCCTTGTCGGCCTCGGCCTGCTGCTTCTCTTCGTAACGCTGGCGGCCTTCAACGCAGGCATCGGCGATGCGGGAGGTCACCAGCCGAATCGCCCGGATGGCGTCGTCATTGCCGGGAATGATATAGTCGATTTCGTCCGGGTCGCAGTTGGTGTCGACGATGGCGACAATCGGAATCCCCAGACGGCGCCCCTCGCGCACGGCGATGGCTTCGTTCTTGGGGTCGACGATGAACATGGCGCCGGGCAGACCGCTCATGCTGCGGATACCGCCCAGGTTGCTGTCCAGTTTGCCGCGCTCTTTGCCCAGTTTGAGCCGTTCCTTTTTGGGGAACATGTTGATCGTGCCGTCGTTTTCGATCTCGTTGAGATAGTTGAGACGGTCGATGCTCTTCTTGATGGTCTGGAAATTGGTGAGCATGCCCCCCAGCCAGCGGTTGTGGACGTAGAACATCTCGCAGCGGTTGGCTTCCTCGTAAACCGACTCGCGCGCCTGCTTCTTGGTGCCCACGAAAAGCACCGATTTGCCGCTGGCGACCGTGTCGACGATAAAGCTATACGCCCCCTTGAACATGCGGACGGTTTTCTGCAGATCGACGATATAGATGCCGTTGCGGGCCCCGAAAATGTAAGGTTTCATCTTCGGATTCCAGCGTTTGGTCTGATGGCCGAAATGGACGCCGGCCTCCAGGAGTTCCTTCATTGTGATGTGTGCCATGTTGTCTCCTTCTGCCTTTCGGTTGAGGCTACCGCTTTCATCTTCCCCGACTCCGACTTTCCCCAGGAAAAGCACCGGGAGCCCGGTCAGAAAGCGTGTGAATTAGGGGCGCGCCTTGGCCCCTCGTGTCGATGGATCGTACAAAGGCGGCCGATCCTTACAGGCCGCCTTCAAAATCGACCTTTACTAACAGACTCGATGGTGATCTGCAACCTCTTTTTCAACCCTGCCCGCACCCGGGATCAGGCCCGCACCATGCGGAGCACGCGGTCGCGGCCGCTGTAATCCGCGATGCAACCAATGTCGCGGTACAGGCCGGTGGACTGCGCCAGTTGGGTCACCGCCCTGCGCTGGTCCCAGCCGATTTCGAGGATCAGTCCCCCCCCGGGTCGGAGGCAGGTCGCGGCTGTGGGAACGATCCGCCGGTAAACCGCCAGGCCGTCCTCACCGCCGTCCAGCGCGACCCGCGGCTCGTAATCGCGCACCTCCGGCGCCAGTGTTTGAATTTCCTTCGAAGGGATATAAGGCGGATTGGAGACGATCAGGTCGAATCGGGCGCGCGGTGGCGCGAACACGTCCAGATCCGCCCCGGCCGCCAGCTGAACCCGTTCGGTCAGGTCGTGACGGCGGATGTTCTCGCGCGCCGCGGCGAGGGCCGGGCGGGAGATGTCGGTGGCGAAGACCCGGGCTCCGGGGCAGCCATGGGCCAGCGCCAGGGCGATGCAGCCCGAACCGGTGCCCAAGTCCAGGATCCGCGGCGTTTCGCAACCGTCCGCAAAAGCCAGGGCCGTTTCGACCAGCCGTTCCGTTTCGGGGCGCGGCGTCAGCACCTCGGGCCCCACCAGCAGGTCCAGGCCCCAGAATTCCCGCCGGCCAACGATGTAGGCCACTGGCTCGCGGGCGGCCCGGCGTCTGACAAGGGCTTTGAAGGCCGCCCGTTCGTCGGCCCCCAGGGGCTGGTCGTAGCGCAGGTAGAGATCGATCCGCCGCAGGCCCAAGCTGTGGGCCAGAAGGATTTCAGCGTCCAGCCGCGGGCTGTCGACGGCGTGCGTGCGGAAATAGCCGGTGGTCCATTCCAGAATCGAAAGAATGGTCCACTCAGGCCGAGGCATTCTGGAGGGCCTGGGTCTGGTAGTGGGTCGCGAGCTCCTCGATGATTGAATCGACGTGACCCTGCATGATCTCGTCGAGCTTGTAGAGCGTCAGCCCGATGCGATGATCGGTGACCCGGCCCTGGGGAAAGTTATAGGTGCGGATGCGTCCGCTGCGGTCGCCGTCGCCGATCTGGCTCTTGCGCTCGGCCGAGCGCTTGGCGTTCTGCTCCCGAACCATCTGGTCGAGCAGTCGGGACCGCAGCACCTTGAGGGCCTTGGCCTTGTTCTTGATCTGGCTCTTCTCGTCCTGGCAGGTCACCACCAGCCCGGAGGGCAAGTGGGTGATCCGCACGGCGGAATCAGTTGTGTTAACGCTTTGGCCGCCCGGGCCGGTGGCGCGGTAGACGTCGATCTTGAGCTCGCTGGGATCGATGGCCACATCCACCTCTTCGGCTTCGGGCAAAACGGCCACGGTCACCGCCGAGGTGTGAATCCGCCCCTGGGTTTCGGTGGTCGGCACGCGCTGGACGCGATGGGTGCCGCTTTCATACTTCAGGCGGCTGTAGGCGCCCTGCCCCTGGATCATGGCGATCACTTCCTTGAAGCCGCCCACCCCGGTGTCGTGCTGGCTCATGATCTCTACCTTCCAGCGCTGGCCTTCGGCGTAGCGGCCGTACATTCGGAAGAGGTCGGCCGCAAAAAGGGCGGCCTCGTCGCCGCCGGTGCCCGCTCGGATCTCGACGATCACGTTCTTGTCGTCATTGGGGTCCCTGGGCACCAGCATCTTCCGGAGTTCGAGCGCCAGGTCGTCGCGCTGGACCGTCAGCCCGGCCACTTCCTCGCGCGCCAGCTCCTTGATTTCGGCATCGCCGTCCTTGAGCAACTCCTGGCTGTCCGCCAGTTGGTCAAGGACCTGTTTATATTGGCGATAGGATTCCACGACCCGGCTGAGGTCGGCATGCTCGCGGCTCAATTTCTCGAAAGCACCGCGATCTTTGACCGTATCCGGATCACTGAGCAGTTTTTCGACTTCCAGAAAACGCTTTTCAACGCCGTTGAGCTTGTCTAACATGGATTCCCCCGACCGATTGGCCGGTATTGTCAGCGGTTCCGCATGGACGCCGCGAGGGCTTCACCCATCCCCCGGCGGCCGCAAACGCCCGGCACCATAACAAACGACCCCTCTTCACCGCATAGGTAAAAAGGGGCTTTCGGGTAATGCCGGTTTGCACACGTCGCAACACCGGTAAAGCTGTCGACTGGTGTTAGGCCTGGCCTTTCTGGAATTTTTCGTATTTTTTCCGGAAACGTTCAATACGGCCGGCGGTGTCCACCAGTTTCTGTTTACCGGTAAAAAACGGATGGCACTTGGAGCAGATTTCCACCGTAATATCCTTGCGGGTCGATCCGGTTTCAACCACCGACCCGCAGTGGCAGGATATTTTGGTCTGATTGTATTGCGGATGAATATCCTTTTTCATGATACGTCCCTATCTCCAGATTGGCATTAAGTATTCATCGATTGCAGAAAATCGCTATTATCGACAGTTCCGCCAATTTTTTCAAGTAAAAATTCCATGCTGTCCACCGGGTTGAGCGAAGCCAGCAGTTTGCGCAGGATCCAGACGCGGTTGAGGACGTCGGCCTGCATGAGCAGTTCCTCCTTGCGGGTGCCGGACTTTTTGATGTCGATGGCCGGGAAGACGCGTTTGTCGGCCAGACGACGGTCGAGGACCAGTTCCATGTTGCCGGTGCCCTTGAATTCCTCGAAAATGACCTCGTCCATGCGGCTGCCGGTGTCGATCAGCGCCGTGGCGATAATGGTCAGGCTGCCGCCCTCTTCGATGTTGCGGGCCGCGCCGAAAAAACGTTTGGGCCGCTGCAGGGCATTGGAGTCCACACCGCCGGAGAGGATCTTGCCGCTGGGCGGCACCACCGAATTGTAAGCCCGTGCCAGGCGGGTAATACTATCGAGGAGAATAACCACGTCTTTTTTATGTTCAACCAGGCGCTTGGCCTTTTCGATCACCATCTCCGCCACCTGGACATGTCGCTCGGCCGGCTCGTCGAAAGTGGAGCTGATCACCTCGGCGTCCACCGAGCGCTGCATATCCGTGACCTCTTCCGGCCGTTCGTCAATCAGCAGGACAAACGGCACCACGTTTTTGTGGCTGGCGATGATGCTGTTGGCGATGTTCTGCAGCAGCATGGTCTTGCCGGTACGCGGCGGCGATACGATCAGGCCGCGCTGGCCGAAGCCGATGGGCGTCATCAGGTCCATGATGCGCGTGGAGTAGTTGTCGGCCTCGATTTCAAGACTCACCTTGCGCTCGGGGTATAGTGGCGTGAGATTGTCAAACAGGATCTTCTCGCGGGCCACTTCGGGATCTTCGTAGTTGACGGCCTCCACCTTGAGAAGGGCGAAATAGCGCTCCGATTCCTTGGGCTGGCGGATCTGTCCGGATACCGTGTCACCGGTGCGCAAATTGAAGCGGCGGATCTGGGAAGGTGAGACATAAATATCATCGGGCCCGGGGAGGTAGTTGTAGCTCGGCGAGCGCAGGAAGCCGAATCCGTCCGGCAGGATTTCCAGTGTGCCCACGCCGTAGATCGAGCCGTTCTTTTCGATATGCGACTGCAGGAGGGCGAAAATAAGTTCCTGCTTGCGCATACCGGCTGCCCCCTCGATTTTGAATTTCTTCGCCATCTGGGTCAGCTCACTGATTTTCATGTCTTTTAATTCACTGATATTCATTCAAATATCGCTCCTAAAGG
>JASJCV010000308.1 GCA_030065275.1 Desulfobacterales bacterium
CCAGGCGGTCCTTGACCTCATCCCAGAGGCCGGCACGGCGCAGCGAGGTCTCCACGATTTCGCCCGTTTCCCAAGTCGATCTACGACAACGTGGCCTACGGCCCCCGGATCCATGGTCTGGTCCAGAACAAGATGGAAACGGACGAAATCGTGGAGACCTCGCTGCGCCGTGCCGGCCTCTGGGATGAGGTCAAGGACCGCCTGGCTCAGCCCGGCACGGGGCTTTCGGGCGGCCAGCAGCAGCGCCTGTGCATCGCCCGCACCATCGCCGTGAGTCCCGAGGTCATTCTCATGGACGAGCCCTGCTCGGCCCTGGACCCCATCGCCACGGCCATCATCGAAGACCTGATCGACGAGCTCAAAAAACAGTATTCCATCGCCATCGTCACCCACTCCATGCAGCAGGCCTCCCGCGTATCCCAGCGCACGGCCTATTTTCATCTGGGCGATCTGATCGAGGTGGGCGAAACCGCCCAGATCTTCACCAATCCGCGCCACCAGCTGACCCAGGACTACATCACCGGACGATTCGGCTGACCCGACCTCTCCCCGGTCTCTCCCCGTTTTTGGCGCCGGTGCACTGCATCTGGCGTCGCATGGTGTTCCGCGGTCATGGCCCACACGGCTATCCAGTCGGGAATTGCCGCGCGATGGTGGCTGCGCCGCCTGCGCCTTGACAACGGACGCGCGCACTTGATTTTCTTTCTCAACCCTGACAGGACAGCATGACAATGCCCCACCCGAACGGCGGATCGATTCGTTTCCGAACACGATCCTCAAGCGCTAATCGCAGGGACAGGAAGGCCGCTTACGGCCTCCCGAGCCGCCTGGATCTCCGCCACCTGGGCACACGGCTTCAGCCCTGCGAATTGAGCGCTGACATGCGCTGTGGGACGTTTATATCGTATCGCCGCGGGCATTGATCCAGAAAGAGAGCGTGCCATGCATCTGCCCGCCAACAAAACCAAATTGGTCTGCACGATCGGCCCGGCTTCGGAGTCGGTCGAGGTGCTGACCGCCATGATTCGGGCCGGGTTGAACATCGCCCGGGTCAATTTTTCGCACGGCGATTTCAACAGCCACCGCAAAGTCGTGTCCCATATTCGCACGGCCGCCGCGCATGTCGGACGGCAGGTGGCCATCATGGGCGATCTGCCCGGCCCCAAGATGCGCCTCGGGGAATTCGCGCAAGAGCCGGTCGAACTCAAAACCGGCGATAAGTTCACCTTGTCCGCCGAGACCTTCACGGGCGACCGGCATCGCGTCTCGATGAGCTTTCCGCGCCTGCCCGATGTCGTCAAACCGGGCGACACGCTCTATCTGAACGACGGCTACATCGAAATCGTGGTGGAAACGGTGGAGGGTCGTGAAGTGCACTGTCGGGTGGCGGCGGGGGGGGAGTTGCGTTCCCGCAAGGGGCTCAACCTGCCGGATATCGATCTCGGCATCAGCGCCTTTACCGACCGGGACCACGAATGCCTCCGCTTTGCCGCCGAAGTGGGCCTGGATGCGGTCAGCCAGTCGTTTGTCGAGTCGGACAGTGACATCACGGCGGTGCGCCAGGCCGCCGCCGCCCTCGATTACCACCCCTTCATCATCGCTAAAATCGAACGCTCGCGGGCCGGGGACAACCTGGCGGCCATTCTGGATGCGGCCGACGGCATCATGGTCGCCCGTGGCGATCTGGGGGTCGAGATTCCCATCGAGGAGATCGCCATGGCCCAGAAGAAGATTATCCACATGGCCAATCTCCGGGGCAAGCCGGTGATCACCGCCACCCAGATGCTCGAGTCGATGACGGCCAGCCGGCGACCCACCCGGGCCGAATCCACCGACGTGGCCAACGCCATCCTGGACGGGACCGACGGCGTGATGCTCTCGGGCGAATCGGCCATGGGCATCTATCCTGTCGACGCGGTGGCCATGCTGGCACGGATCGCCGCCGCCGCCGAGTCCCGCCGCCCGAGTCACGGGGTGCGCGAAACCCTGCGAGAATACGACCGCCGGGGGGAGTCCAGCGCCCGGGACCTCATTACCCGGAGTGTCGAATCCATCGTGGGCCGGGTCTCCCCGGCCCTGGTGCTGGTACCCAGCCTCAGCGGCGCCACGGCCCGCAACATCACCCGTTATCGGCTGCCGGCCTGGATCGCGGTGGTCACCGAAGACCACAAAGTCTGCCAGGATCTAATCTTCTCCTACGGTATCTTGCCGGTCCACGAACCCGACCCACCGGAGGATTGGAATGCATATGCCGGGCGCCTGCTGGCGGAGCACGCCATCGAGGGCAATTTTGTCGTCCTGGCCACAGGCCCGTCACCCCGCAACCCGAAAGCCAACAACCGGATCGAACTGATCGATCTGCGCCAAACATGAACGCAAAGCCGCACGGCAATGCCGTCCATTCGGGCCCCGGCAAGTTGACAGGAAACGGTTGGGCCCTGTAGAACGCAAGGAATGCCGCTGCATGGCCCGTTGCCGCGTTGACGCCCCCTGACAGCCGGACCCTCAGCCGCGGCTGCTTGCCTCTGGTTGCGATCCCCGTGAAGGCCGCCAGAGAAAAGGATGCCTTTTCAAAACGGATACCGGACATTCCCCGAATGCAGCTCATTCCCGCAGCGCTCCGACGGTTGAATAGAGCTCGCCTCGGCCCTCGGGAGAAAGCCGCTCAGCCGCATGAATTCAGCCCCCAACGCTCAAACACAAGGATCGCGCGATGCCGAACAAAATTTATTATCAGGAGTTGGGCTTGGTGAATACCGGCGAGATGTTTCGCAAGGCCCTGCATGAGGGCTACGCCGTCCCCGCTTACAATTTCAACAACTTGGAACAACTCCAGGGCATCATCACCGGGTGTGTGGAATCCAAATCGCCGGTCATTCTGCAGGTTTCCGGCAGCGCTCGGAAGTACGCCCACGCGGCCCTGCTGCCGCATCTGGCCGCAGGGGCCGTGGCCATGGCCGAAGATCTGGGGCACCCCATCCCGATTGCCCTGCATCTCGATCACGGCAACGCCTTCGAGCTATGCCGGGACTGCATCGAAAGCGGTTTTTCATCGGTGATGATCGACGGATCCCACCTGCCGTTCGAGCAGAATATGGCCCTCACCCGCCAGGTGGTCGATTTCGCCCATGACTTCGATGTCACGGTGGAGGGGGAACTGGGGGTACTGGCCGGCATCGAAGATGACGTCGTGGCCGAACGGTCGCATTTCACCCGTCCCGAAGAGGTCGAGGAATTCGTCGGCCAGACCGGGGTGGACAGCCTGGCCATCTCCATTGGGACTTCCCACGGGGCCTACAAATTCAAGGTGCGCCCCGGCGAGGACCCGCCGCCGCTCCGGTTTGACATTCTGGAGGAAGTCGAAAAACGCGTCCCCGGCTTTCCCGTCGTTCTCCACGGGGCCTCCTCGGTCATGCCGGAATACGTGGCCGCGATCAATCGGTACGGCGGAAGCATGGACGATGCCGTGGGGATTTCCGAAGACCAGCTCCGCCGGGCCACCCAGTCGGCCGTCTGCAAAATCAATATCGACAGCGACGGGCGCCTGGCCATGACGGCCGCCATCCGCAAGGTGCTGAGCGAGCATCCGGGGGAATTCGACCCGCGTAAATACCTGGGCCCGGCCCGCGAGGCGCTGATCGCCATGGTCAAATACAAGAACGCCAACGTGCTGGGAAGCGCCAACCGCGTCTGAACACCCGGCGGGAGAGGACGTGCGGATGCCGGCCGCCAACCGGCCGCACAGCGGCGCAGCGATTTGACCTAATACCGGATAAGGATTAACTGAATCATAAGTCGGGGAGGCTTTGAGGCATCGGGGCCTCCCGGGATCGAGACCATTCGTCCGTCAGACGACCGGACGGCAACGATACAATCAAGGAGATGACAATGGGTGAATCAGGCATGCGAGACGTGGTTATCGTCAGCGGTGCGCGCACGGCGATTGGAACCTTTGGCAGCGCTTTGAAAAATACACCGGTAGTCGAACTAGGGGCCCTGGTGATTCGCGACGTACTCAAGCGGATCAACTTGAAGCCCGCGCTCAGCGACACGATGCAGGCGGGGATTCCCGGAACGCTCAAGAATCAGGGTACCATCGCGCTCGAGGAGGACAGTGGCGACTGGGACGCCAACGCCGCCCCTGTCGTGATCGATGAAGTCATCATGGGCAACGTCCTTCAGGCGGGCCAGGGTCAGAACCCGGCCCGCCAGGCCATGATCAAGGCCGGCCTGTGCAAGGAAACACCGGCATTTACCATCAACAAGGTCTGCGGGTCGGGGTTGAAGGCAATTGCGATCGGCGCCGCCGCCATTATGAGCGGCCAGGCCGATGCCATTGTCGCCGGCGGCCAGGAAAACATGAGCATGGTCCCCCTGGCGCTGCCCAAGGCCCGCTGGGGGCACCGCATGGAAGTCACCGGCATCGGGGAGGTTCAGGACCTGATGGTGTTCGACGGCCTTTACGAAATTTTCTACGGCTACCACATGGGCATCACGGCGGAGAACATCGCGGCCCGATACGACATCAGCCGCCAGGCGCAGGACGAACTCAGCGTGCTGAGTCACCAGCGGGCGCGCCATGCCATCCAGGCGGGATGGTTCGCGGAGGAAATCGTCCCGGTCGAGATCAAAACGCGCAAGGAAACCGTCGTGTTCGACACGGACGAGCGCCCCATGGAAACCAGTCTGGAAAAAATGGCCAAACTGCGGCCCGTGTTCAAAAAAGACGGGTCCGTTACCGCTGGCAACGCTTCGGGCATCAACGACGCGGCCGCGGCCGTCCTGCTGATGAGCGCCGACAAGGCCCAAGACCTGGGGCTGGCCCCGCTGGTGGCGATCAAGGGTTTCGCCTCCGGCGGTCTCGATCCGGCCTACATGGGGCTTGGGCCCGTGCCGGCCGTGCGCAAGGCGCTGCAGGCCAGCGGCCGGACGATCGGCGACATCGACCTGATCGAGCTGAACGAGGCCTTTGCCGCCCAGGGGCTCGCCGTCACCCGCCAGTTGGGCCTGCCCGATGACGCCGATCACGTGAACCCCCATGGCGGCGCCATCGCGCTCGGCCATCCGCTCGGCATGTCCGGCACGCGGCTTGCGCTGACCGCGGCGCAGACCATGGAAGACGAAGGCATGAAACGCGCGGTCTGCACCATGTGCATCGGCGTCGGCCAGGGCATCGCGCTC
>JASJCV010000309.1 GCA_030065275.1 Desulfobacterales bacterium
AGGACGAAAAGGAAATCGAGGGCTTCGACGGCTACGTTTTTGGCGGTCCCACCTACCACCGCGACCTCGTGGGCAGCATGAAGACCTTTCTATTCCTGGCCCAGAAAGTTAACATGATCGGCAAAATGGGCGGTGCGTTCGGCTCCTACACCCACAGCGGCGAATCCGCCCAGATGATTTTCGATACCATGGAACACGTCTATAAAATGGACATGGTCGATCTGGGCGCCCTGAATCTGAAAGAGCAAGTCATCGTCACCCAGGAAGGCCAGAAGGCCTGCCAGGACTACGGCAAAGCCGTGGGACAGAAGCTGGCCTGAAACCGACGCAGCCCCAACCGCACCGGCCCGAACGAGCGGCCGGTGCGCCTCCGGTCCTCTCTCCTTTGATTCAAACGGTTATCTCCCGGTGCGACGCAGGGTCTTATTTTTTCAACTGTCCGCTTGCGGCCCCGACGGTCGGGCCCGCAAGGTTCCGGGCGCAAGGGTCAGTGTCCCCTACCGCATCAGCGCCCGGCCCTGAAGCACTCGGGCGTCCACCAGCAACGTCGCTGCAACTTGTCGCCGAGTCGCATCCGACCCCTTGCGCGCCGGGCTGAGGATCTAGTAGGGTCATATCCGACTGGCGCAACGCCATGGCAGCATGCACCGTATCGGCGGCGGGGCCTTTTCCAACCCAAATCAGGCGATCCTATGCGTATCCGCTCTAAGTTCTTTCTGGTTCTGCTGGCCTTCAGCCTGGTCCCTCTGCTCGTGGTGACCACCATCAACCGGCATCATATCAACCGCCTGGGCACCACCTTGGCGGATGGCGCCCGTGAAAACCTGACCCAGATCGTTATTCGCGACCTGGAGCAGGCGGCCCGGTTTTCGGCGGATGCCATCAGCCACGACATCGACCGGCTGAGGCTATCACTGCATTTTCTGGCCGATGCCGCCGCCCATGCCCTGCAACGTCCCGATCCCCGGAAAGCCGAGCAGATCTATACCGCCGAAGATTTCAAGCACCCGGACAAGGCCCCCCATGATCTGACGCTTTCATGGCGTTATCGACACCCGACAGACAATGGCGGACAGGCGGCCACAGCCATCAGCATGGAGCACCCGGTTTTCGTCATTCCTCAAGGTCAGAAGGCCGCCCTGGAAGCGCCATGGCGACGGCTGGCCCAGATCGGCAATGTCCTCAGGCAGATTTACAGCCACTCAGGATCGCTGGTTTACCGCGTTTACCTTGGGCTCGAAAACGGCGTCCATGTCTCCTATCCCGGCCACGGTCAATTCGATGCCGCGTTCGACCCCCGGAAACGCCCCTGGTATGGCCAGGCTGCGCACCAGGCGGATACCAGCTGGCTGTCCTACGAAGACGCATCCACAGGCCGGACCGTGTTCACCGCCGCTCGGCCGATAAAGGATTCCCGGGACCATGTCATTGGGGCGGCCGCCATCGACTTTCTGCCCGAAGAGTTCTTCAAGCTCCACCAGATGCAAACCCAATGGTCGGATCGGACCAGAGCCTTCATTATCGTCTCGCATTCGCCTGAGGGGCGTCCGGACGACCCCCGGGTCATCGCCCGCGGCGATCTGCATTCCGAACATGGGGGCGAGATCGCCGACCTGCCGCTGGCGCGCGTCACCCGGATCGCCCCCGACCGACTTCAGGCGCTTGCCCGTCAAATGCAGACCGAAGAGATTGGCACGATCGCACTGCCGTTCGAGGGCGTGGACGCGATCTGGGCCTTTGCCCGTATTCCCCAGCCCATCGAGGACAAAATCCACCTGCTGCTGATCGTACCGCAGACCATCGTCACCACCCAGGCTCAGCGCGTCAGTGAAAACGTTTTGGACCTGACCCGGCGCATCTACCGCATCACCGGCATCGCCGCCGCGCTTATCCTGCTGCTGGTCATCCTGGTTGGCTGGCTCGGCGCCCGAACGATCATGAAACCCCTGGAGGTCATGCTCGCCGCATGGCGGCAGCTGGCCGACGGCGACTTCAGCGTGCGGCTCAACCTGCGCACCGGGGACGAGCGTGACGCCCTGGCCGACGATTTCAACACCATCGTGCCCAAGCTTGAAGCCCACTTCAACCTGCGTCAGTCCATAGCCCTCGCCCGCCAGATCCAGCAGGACCTCCTGCCGCACACACCGCCTGCGCTGCCGGGTCTCGATCTCGCCGGTGACAGCCGTTACTGTGACGAAACCGGCGGTGATTACTACGATGTGTTTCAGATCGGCGAGGACGGGAAGCATTACGCCGTGATTGTGGGTGACGTCTCCGGCCATGGTGTCCCCGCTGCCCTGCTGATGACCGGCGCCCGCAGCCTGATCCGCGGCCTGGCGACCCTCGAAGACGACCTGGCCGCTCGGATGACCCTGGTCAATCGTCTCCTCTATCCGGACACCTCGGATTCGGGCAGCTTCATCACGCTCTTTTATCTGGAATTCGATATGGCCCGCCGGGGCCTGCGCTGGGTCCGGGCCGGCCACGACCCGGCCATCGTCTACGATCCGCGCACGGACGCATTCACAGAACTGGGCGGCAGCGGCATGGCGCTCGGCATCCAGCCCGATTACACCTATCTGTCGGAAGAGGCGCTGCTGGGCGCGTCCGGACAGATTATCGTGCTGGCCACGGACGGCATCTGGGAAGCCCACAATGCCCGCCAAGAGATGTTCGGCAAGGAGCGGGTGCAGGCCATCATCAGGCGGCACCGCTACGAGCCGTCGATCGTCATCAGGGATCGACTGTTCGAAGCAGTGGACGGGTTTACCGAGGGACGGCAGGAGGACGATATCACTCTGGCCGTCATCAAGATTCTTTGACCGCCCGGGATGAAGGGAAAGCGGACGACGGCACGTAGCGTTTGCCGGCCATGTCGGTCAATTGCTTCGACCGGTCACGGCGGCCAGGGCCGCGAGGGGGATGACCGGATGCCGGTCAGCTGTCCCGCCACCAGCTGAGGAATGATTTGAGCGGCTTCCAGCCGGGTTGGTCGATCCAGTCGGGAGACGGCTCCGCCCCCCCTGCCGGACGCGCCTGGGGCCACCACTCGAGCGGCTCAAAGCGACAATTCAGAAGGTGGCCCAACTGCGGCAGGACATCCCGCTCCAGCAGGGTCTTCTTCTGCTCGATCGGTTTGCGGTAAGCCAGCCTCAGCTCCTTGATGAACCAACGCTTGACCCCGCCGATGCAGTCCAGGCAGGTCATATTCAGCCCCTCGTAGTCCGCCCCCATTCCCGCGGCGGGGCGATCCACCTCGAGTTGATCGAAATGCCGCGTGAGCGAATCTTTGTCCAGCCGACCGGCATCGGCGTCGACAATGAACGTCAGGATCAGGGTGTCGCCGCGATAGGGGGCGCGGTGAACCGAAATTTTGAGGATTCCCTCGGTCGTATCATTGGTGGATGTGGTCAGTTCGAAGCCGGTGAAGGCCAACATGCCCTCCCGGGATTTGACGGCGTGATAGGCTTTGCGCGGATCAAACTCGGGGCTGGGGGGCAGATCCTTCAAGGGGCTCTCCTTGCTGTTCAACGGTCGAATTCTGTAATCTAAAATTGCGCATGCGGGTCCCGGTTGGCAACCTGGCCACGGGATGCCCCCCGTCCGGCGGAAGCCCTCCAAGGGCCCAGAGATCTTAAAACCGCCAGCTGAAGGGGCACCACGATGCGGCGCCGGTGTCCAACACGCTCAATAGCCCATGCGCTCCATCCAGGTGGGATCACCAAACCAGCGCTTTTTGATCTGATCCAGCTTACCGCTGCTGCGCATGGTGTTTAAAAAATTCGTTACCAGGTTGATCAGGAGCGGGTCGTCACCCGGCAGGGCGATCCCCAGCGGTTCGAAGGTGATGGGGTTGATACTGGCGATAAACGCCTCGTTCGGGTGTCGCAAAACGGCATAGAAGCAGAACTGATAATCGGCCACCAGCGCGTGCACCTTGTCCTCGGAGAGCATGCGCAAGGCATCGACATAAGAGGCTGCCGGTATGAGTTGGACCTCCGGGATGACCTCCGTGATCAGCGCCTGGCTGGTCGAGCCTTCCAGGGCTGTGAGGACAACGTCCTTGTCTTCGATCGCATCCACGCTGGCGGCTTCGGCCAGGGTCTTGTATTTGGTCAGAAACGATTTGCCGGAGATAAAATAGGGGCCGACAAACGCCGCTTTGGCATTGCGCTCGGCAAGAATGGTCATGCCGGACAGGACGAGATCGACCTCGCCGGCCTCCAGAGCCCCGATCAGGCGACCAAAAGGTATCTCCACCAATTTGAGTTCGACACCCATGCTCTGGGCGAGGGTCCGCGCCAGGTCGATTTCAAGTCCGAATATCTTTCCGTCGCGGTCTTTCATATTGAGCGGGGGTTGGCTGGCGCTTGTGCCCACCCGCAGTTCGCCTGCGGCCAGGATACGGTCGATGTGTGCTTGCGAAGCCGCGGCCGATCCCGCATTCTGAGTGGTCTGACAGGCCGCCAAGAAAAACGTCAAAAGCAACATGGCAAGGCACAGACGACTGGTTTTCATGAAATTCTCCTCTTCGATGGGAATCCGGAATCAAGTCGTAGGAGTCAACATAGTCGCGATCTGTGGGCCTTTGCAAGCTTAAAAACAGGCAAACCCGTTGGTCCACGAAATCCCGCAGGATGGTGATTCATTCGCCCGGCGGGCGTATGCGTCCGGTGACTGCAGGGCGGCCTTCGACCGGCGCAGGGCATGGACGGCCCGTCGATGTCCCTTGCCGTGAACCATTCACCCGCATTGGTTCCCACCCCTTGCCCCCCGGAGCTCAGAGTGCTATAGGGCCGTTCACTTTGATAACGATCTGTGGAGGTAAATAAAAACGTTGGCCAATCACGCTTACTATAGCCGCGTGCGGCAAGTAAAACTCAAGACGATCCAGGATCTGCGGCATCATTTGAAAATGCACGGACCGGCGCGGCATGTCGTACACGACTGCGAAACCGACTGGTGGTGGTTTGCGGACGACCGCAACCGCCTGCTTGAGGAAGTCTTCAATTCCGGCAGTCGGGTTATGTTCGCCCTGCAAAAAGATGAGACCACGCCACCGGGCGAGCTCTGGGAAGTTCAAAGCAATCTCGCGCCCCATGCGAACGATTTCCGGCTGGAATCCCCGTTCATCAGCGCGCAAATGAAGGCTGACGCGCTCACCGATTTGTTCT
>JASJCV010000310.1 GCA_030065275.1 Desulfobacterales bacterium
TCGGCTGGATGCGGGGGCCGGCCCTCACGCTGCTGGGGGCTCATGCTGGCGTACGACCCGCCGGTCTGGATGTCCAGAAAGCCGGGCTGAAAGCGCCACAGGCCGACAATCCCGAAATCCGTCAATTTGGGCTGCCCCTCCGGCGTCATCAGAATATTGCGGGCCTTGACATCGCGATGGACCAGACCCTGACCATGAATATGGTCGAGGGCTTCGGCCACTGCGCGCAGCGCCCGGGCCCGCACAAGGCCTGTTTCGTCCGGGGGAGGGTCCCAGCGGTCGAAGGTGGGGCCCTCGATCCATTCCATGGATATGAACGCGAGATCGTTATGCTGGTGAAAATCGTAGACGCGGACGATGCCGGGATGGGTCAGGCCGCGGGCGGCCCGGCATTCATTTTTCATAAAGGCCACGGCCCCTTCGGCCGTCGCCAGTCGGGGAATCAGGAGCTTCAGGGCAATGCGGATTTCCAGTTCGGTGTCGCGGGCCAGCCAGACCTCCCCCATTCCGCCACGGCCCAGGCGGGCGAGCAGTCTGAAACGTCCGACCAGAACCTGGTCAGGGTGAAAAGATGGATGGTCTGATGACGGCATGCTTAGGTTGTCGCGTTTCGACGGTTGCCAGCGGCGCCGCACAGGAATCTGTCGTTGCGTCGGCTGCTGGGATGGTGATGGGGTTCGGGGGCTTCAGTCCGCCACGCTCGTATCCGGTGTGCTGTCAGGATCGGCGCCGAAAGCCGTTTCCTGTAAATAAATTTCGCGCAGCAGATCCCGCCACTGGCGGTATTGTTCCTGGGCCGACCCGGTAAGCTCGTAGGTTTGCCCTTTGAGCTCCAGATTGATCGGCTCCATGTCGGCGCCGAAGGATTCGCTAAGTTCCGCGATGGCCGCCGAGTGTATCTCGGCCTGCTTGGAGAGATTGATGCCGCTCATGAACACCTGTCCGCCGGAGACGGCCATAACCCCCCGGAGCATACTGGAGCCGGACCCGCCTTGGGTGGCCTCGAGCAGAATGGCCATGGCGACCAGCAGCGCACCGCCGGCTTTGCGCAACATCGCGGATTTCTCGATTTCCTCGCGGGCCAGCCGCTCGGTCAGATCCAGTTTGCGCCAGTTTTCGTAGGCCGGCCACATGCCGGCATAAAAACCGTCGTAGTACTGATTGAGCGTGTCGATATACATATGGTCGCGTTCGCGAATGGCCATCAGACGAGCCATTTGCGGGTCGTCGTCCGCCGGCAGGCGGTTGAGGGTAATCTCCTGTTCCTCATTTTCAATCAGGTACGCGTCGAAGGCCTCGGGGGAAAATTCACGAGCGAACTGCAGTTGGGCAACAGCGCGGATCCTCTCGACCGAACCGGCCGCGAGCTTCTGGCGATGGGCGGCCAGATCGTTGGCGATGGTGTTGTAGAGGTCCTGGTAGGCATCCTGCTCCCAGGGGGTGTTGTCCTTGTAGGAGGACCCCAGGGCTTCCTGACGATAGGTCTCTTCGTACCAGAGGCGTCCGCGGGCGTCGGTGGCCTTGATTTTTAGGACAAGCTCCTGACCGTTGGACGCCAGGATCTCGCCGGTGACCAAAACGTCCTGGGAGGCGCTTTCTTCCGGCAGAACTCGTACCGAACCCCATAGGGCGCTGCGCTGCAAGGTGTTGCGCAGATGGCAGGGGATGAAGTGCGCCTCGGACTGCCGAATCTCGTTGTTGGTCCCCTTGTCTTCGATATCGTCTTCTGTCAATTCCTCACTTTGGAAAACGACGATGCCCACGTCGAGCAGATCGGACTCGGGAATTTCTTGCTGGGCGACCTTGATTTGGGTGGGCGCGACGTCCCGGGCGCTGTAGCGGTGGCTGGCGCATCCGTTGAGAGCAGTGGTCAGAATAAAGGCGACAATGGTCCAGCGCGCCGTAACTTTCAGACACAACCTTCTCGAACACAGGCAGGGGCCTGAAAGGAAGCGGCCGCAATCTAAATGCTTTTTTTGTATTCGCGATATTCTTTCCACAGCTTCTCTTTGAGTTCGGGATCGGTTTCTTTTTCCGCCGCCTCCCTCAGCTGTCGGGCGACGATGTCGTCATCCTGTGTGTTGAGGTTGTCGTCATCACCCGTTTCGGATTCGCCGGAAGCCGTACCCTTGGCCTTCTTTTCATCGGCCTGCGCCATGTCGGTTCCCTCACCGCTGGCCTCCTGGCTGGCGGCGGTGTCCTGATCACCTGAAGGTCCGCTTGGCGGCTGGTTTTGACCCTGTCCGTCGCTTTCCATCTCACCGGTTTCATTCCCGCTGCCGTCGGCACTTTGCCCTTCCTGCATGCCTTGTTCGGCGCCATCGCTGCCCTCCATGCGTCCCTGTTCGCGCAGGGATTTGGCCGCCCGGGCGGCTTCCTGGGCCAGACGTTTCATCTTGAGGTCCGTCTCAACGCGGGATTGCTCGATTTCTTTCAGAAGCATATCGTCAAAAGCGGCCAGCGAACGGTTGAACTCCTGATCGAGCGCCCGGCCTTGGTCAAGTTCGCGGTCTTCAGGAATCTGGGGGTCGTAGGCGGGTTGGCCGCTACGGCCGGGAGTCTTCCCCACCGAGGTCCTTGACCTGCCGTCAAGGCCCTTCGGACCCACGAGCGCTTCCAGCGTCCGGCGCTTTTCTGCGGTCAGGCGGCGGACGCGGTCAAGGTAGGTCTCGTAGAGTTGAAGGACCTCCTCCGAGGCATTGGCGGATTTACGGTAATTTTCCATTTCCGCGGCGATGCGCTTTTCAGTGGATACGCCGACCAGCCAGTCTCTTCGAGCCTGGGCGATGCGTTCTTCCCGCGTCAGGGCCAGGGCATCCGCGCCGCTCAGGACAACGATCGTAAGGAGCGCCGTTAGGGCGAGGAATATATGCCGTATTCCAGGGTTCACCACCATGATATGCAACTTTATCTTCCCGGATTGCAGCGGTTGTCGTGAAATGGCCGTTTATTTAACCAACCGAAGTAAGAATCAGGCGATCCGGTGTCAAGTTGGCGGCCACGAACGCCGGTGGTCTGCCGACTTGGCGATCAAGCGGAATAAGCTGCCGATATCGTTTATATTAATGGTTTATAGCCATCTACACGCTGCGCCTCTCGGCGGCCATGGTTCTGCATCGTCGCCCGTGAGACCGGCCAGGACCCTGCCGGGCGGCGGCCGGATCCGCCGTCATGGTCCTTCGGCGGATCACGAATCCCGTTCGGGCGGCGCCATTACCGGCAAGGAGGCCGCGCGCTCGGCGGTCGGGCATCGATCGGCCCCGCGGCGCGGTTCAGCCTTCCTCGTTCAAGGCGGCATGGGCGGCGGCCAGTCGGGCCACCGGCACCCTGAAGGGCGAGCAGGATACGTAGTCAAGCCCCAACTTGTGGCACAATGCAATGGATTGGGGGTCGCCGCCGTGCTCCCCGCAGATTCCGCAGACCAGCTCCGGTTTGATCTGCCGCCCCTTTTCGACGGCCAGGGACATAAGTTCGCCCACACCGTCCTCGTCGATGCTGGTAAACGGATTGTAGGGCAGAATGCCATTTTCCATATAGTCCACCAAAAACCCGGTTTCCGCGTCGTCGCGTGAAATGCCGAAGGTCGTCTGGGTAAGGTCGTTGGTGCCGAAAGAGAAAAATTCGGCGTGCCCGGCCATCTGGTCGGCGGTGAGGGCGGCCCGCGGGATCTCGATCATGGTGCCGAATTTGTAATCGATCTGCATGTGCTGGGCTTCCATGACCCGGTGGGCCTCGGCCTCGAGGATGTCGCGCTGGGTCTTGAGTTCGTTGACGTGGCTGCTCAGCGGGATCATTATTTCCGGGTGCACCTCGAGTCCTTCACGGGTGACCATGCAGGCGGCCTCGAAAATGGCCCGCACCTGCATCGTGGTCAACTCCGGCACCAGCATGCCCAGGCGAACGCCGCGCAGGCCCAGCATGGGGTTTTCCTCCCGCAGTTTTTCGACCCGCTTGAGCATGCCTTCCTTCCGCCGATACTGTTTGAGAAGCTCGTCGATGGCCTGCAAATCAGGAGCGTGCTGCAGCCGGATCTTGAGATCGGAGAGTTCGGTCAGAAGCTCGATGTGATTGGGAAGGAACTCGTGAAGCGGCGGGTCCAGGAGCCTCACAATCACCGGCAGGCCGTGCATGGCCCGGAAGAGCCCGGCGAAGTCGTCGCGTTGAAACGGCAGAAGGGCGTCCAGCGCCTCGCGCCGTTCGATGGGCAGATCGGTCATGATCATTTTCTGGATGTGGGGCAGTCGGTCGGGTGCGAAAAACATATGCTCGGTGCGGCACAGGCCGATGCCCTGGGCGCCGTATTCGCGGGCCCGCCGGGCATCGTCCGGATAGTCGGCGTTGGTCCGGACTCCCAGCCGGCGAAATTCGTCGGCCCAGGATAGCAGGGTGATGAGATTGGCGTCCTTGATGTCCGGCGGCGTCGTGGTGAGCTGTCCCTTGTAGATTGTGCCAGTGGTGCCGTCGATCGACAGCCAGTCGCCCTCCTTGATGATGTCCTCCCCGAAGGCGATTTCGCGCTTGCCCATGTCGATCTTGAGTTCGGCCACGCCGACGACGGCCGGTTTGCCGAACTGGCGCGCCACCAGGGCGGCATGGCTGGTGCGCCCCCCACGGCTGGTGACGATGCCTTTGGATGCCAGCATGCCGTGAACGTCGTCGGGTTTGGTCTCGGGCCGCACCATGATGACACTGCGGCCTTCCTTCTGGGCCCAGTGTTCCGCCAGATCGGCGTCCAGGGCCACCACGCCCACGGCGGCCCCGGGCGATACGTTCAGCCCCTTGGCCAGCATCTCCCCCATTTCCTTGGCCACCTGAATGGATTCCAGGCTGAACTGGGGATGCAGGAAAAAATCGACCTGTTCGGGGGCCACGCGCCGCACAGCCTCCTCTTTATTGATCAGGTCCTCCTGGGCCATCTCGACGGCGATCCTGACGGCCGCCTGGGCGGTACGCTTGCCGTCACGGGTCTGCAGCATCCAGAGTTTACCGTTCTCGATCGTGAACTCCATGTCCTGCATCTCGCGGTAGTGGGTTTCGAGCCGCGCGGCAATATCCACCAGTTCCGCGTAAGCGGCCGGCATCTCTTCCTTGAGCTGTGTGATGTCGCGGGTCATGCGGATGCCGGCCACCACGTCCTCGCCCTGGGCGTTGGTGAGATAGTCGCCCTCGATCAT
>JASJCV010000311.1 GCA_030065275.1 Desulfobacterales bacterium
CGACCCGCTGGATGCCGTATTGGCGAAACGCGCCACCGATGACGGCATCCATGCCCGCCAGACGCCCGGTATGGCTGCTCACCGCCCGGGCGCCGGCGGGCGTTCGCCCCGCCTTGAGGACGATAACCGCTTTGTGCCGGGTCACTTCCCGGGCCCGCTCCAAAAACCGACGGCCGTGGGCGATATCTTCCAGGTAGAACGCCAGGCAGCGGGTATCATGATCGTTGCCGAAGTAGGCCAGAAAATCGAGTTCATCCAGGTCGCATTTGTTACCGAGCCCCACAAACGCACGCAAGCCGAAACCGACATTGCTGGCCAGGCCCAGGGCTTCGACGCCCACCGATCCGCTCTGGGTCACAAAGGCCACCCCGCCACCCCGGCTCAGGGCCTTGTCGCCATGCTCGACAAATATCGTGTCCAGCCGCTCGCCGGGGATAAAAATCCCCAAGGAATTGGGTCCCAAAAGCCGGCAGTCAGAATCTCGGATAACGTCTTTGAGGCGCCGCTCGAGTCTTTCCCCATGCGCGCCGGTTTCGCCAAAGCCGCTGGCGACGACGATGATAAAGGGGATGCCGCCGTTCGCGCAGGCTTCGACCGCCCCGACCGCCGCGGCCGCGGCAGTGGCAATCACCGCCAGGTCGATGCCATCCGGCAGCGCGGCGATGTCGGCAAAGGCCTCGTGGCCCAGAATCGTTTCTTCGCGTGGGTGGACAGGGTAGATCTTGCGCAGCGATGGAAGCAGCCGCTCGAAAATGATGCGCCCGATGCGGCCATCACGATTGCTGGCGCCCACGACAGCGATGGCCTTGGGGTTGAAAAGGCGGTTCAAATCGCCGCGTGGGGGGGGCATGAATCGATATTCCTTTGTTGGCAGGTTATCGGACGGGAGGCCGCGGAATGAACATCGGGCCGCCGTGTCCGGGGCCGGCTAGTGCTTCTGATCCAGGATCGCCATGGTAATACGGGCGATGCACACCAGGCGCGCATGCGCGTCGAGGATGCGGATTTGCCAGACATGCGTCGCCTGGCCCAGATGGATCGGCGTGACCTTGCCGGTGACATGCCCTTCACGGACCGAGCGCACATGATTGGCATTGATGTCCAGGCCCACGGCGGACTTGTGCGCAGGATCGATGCAGAGGTAGGCGGCCACGCTGCCTAACGTTTCGGCCAAGACCACCGAGGCCCCGCCGTGCAGAATCCGGGTCGGTTGAACCGTGCGATCGTCGACGGGCATGCGGGCTTTGAGGTAGTCAGGGCCGACTTCGACGAATTCAATACCGATCCGCTCGACGATTGTCCGGGGAGCCAGCTGGTTGATCTGATCAGGTGTGATTTCGGTGCGCCAGATGCCCATGACCTTCAAATCTTGCCTATCGCTGTTGCGCCAAGGGGAAGTCGCCGCATCCCGCTTCCTCGAAACGGGCCGGTAGAAAACCGCCCGACCCCATCGTCATCTCAATTGACCCACTTGATTTCACGGGCGGTGAGATCGCCGATGATCGTAAAATCCAGGCTGGGCGGCATGGTTGCCTGGTTTTCGGACTGGGGTATCCGGCTGCCCATGATTTCCGCCAGCTGCTGGGGATAGAGTGGCGACTGGTCGGGATCGGCGAAACCGTCCGGGAAACGGGGCAACCGGGTGGCCGGATCGTATTTATCCGAAGCGCCCAGCGTGTGCAGCATTTCATGGGCGATCACCACGTGGTTCTTGGGCTGCAGGCCATAATCGGCATAGGCGTGCACGACGCCGAACATGCCCTTGCGAATACCCAGCGAATTCTCAAGCCGTTCTTCCTCCCCGCGGGGGTGGTAGATAACGAAAATCTTTATCTCCGGCGAAGGGCCCTCGGTGAGTGTATCCGACCGGTAGACCCAGACCCGCATTTTAAGACTCCACCACATCACGGCCAGCGGATTGCCGCTCTCGGGCGGCAAGGGCGGCAGGGATTTGACTTCCGGGGCCATTAACATTTTGACAGGGTCCGACATCGCAAGCGCGTGGCGTTCGGCCTCCGTCTCGAAATAGTCCGCGATCGGCAGAAAAGAATCCTCGTCCAGGCGGGCGATATACTGGTCCACGGCCTCCGAACCGTTGGCGTTGATGGGATAGACGCCCACCCAGAGGGTATGATCCCAACTGGTGGCATGGATGCCGCTGAGAAACGTATTCAATCCCACGGCCAGCAGGATAAGCAGCAGAACAAAAATGCGAATCGACTTAAAGACCCCCCCGGAAGACGACTTCGCCTTAGCCGAAGAGGAGACTTCGACCGAAACGGTTTCGATCTTGGACGTGCGTGTTGGGGGCGCTTTCTCGAAAAGAAAGGCCCCGCAATGCAGGCAGCTGGCCGCCCGCCCCTGGCGGGTGCCGCATTCGGGGCATGCCACCTCGTGGGCGGCGGCCTTCGGAGCACCGCTAACGGATACCGGGGCGGCCGAGGGGGGCGCGGTGTCCCTAGATGGCTCCAGTTCAAAGACGACGCCACAGCCAGACGCCGTTTCAACAATCTGTTTGCCCTTGATTTCGTTGACATCCTTGGTCACCGTAATCGGCTCACCGGCAAAGAGGGCATCCAGCTTGCGTTCATTCAGTTTGAAGGCAGCGGCCAGCTTATCTTTGGCCTCATCAATATCGTAGCCCAGCAGAAACTCGCCACGAAAAACGACATTAAACCGATCCATACCCCATATCCCATTACAGCAGGCCATACCGCGGTATTGCCCGGCAGAGGCCAAACCCGACGGCGTTAAAACAACGCCTGCTCCGCACCTGGAAGATTCTTGCGCGCGTTCTCCGGGCAGAAGCAGGCGAAGGCCTGAATTCACATCGACTATTTGAGACAATATGAATTCTATCAAATGGATAGACAGCTGGCAAGCGGCGGATACGTAAAACCGTCGGGCACCAACGCCGCCCGAATGGGTCTGCGCGTCCGGATGCTAAACGCTTGGATTCTTGGGCCTCATCCGGATCAGCAGAAGCGGTATCTCCCGGGAATCCCCGCGCAGGGTATGTTTGGCGATCTGAATCTGAAAATCAGGTTGCATCGCATCCAGAAAGGCCTTGTTGGTCTGTCGGATTTCGCCGGCCAGGAGGATCTCACCGGCCGGCCGCAAGAGCCTCCTGAATAATGCGCGCATGGCTCCGAAATCACTTTCTTTGTAGATCAACTCCGAGCCCAGAACGATGTCGAAGCGCTCGTCCAGATCCGGCTGGTGCCAATCCAGCCGGCGGACACGGGCACGGTCGCATTCGTTTTCCTGGCGGTTTGCTTCCAGAAAGGCGAGGGCATGCGGGTCGTATTCGGTGATGGTGACATCGTGGCCAAAGGCGGCGGCGACCAGTCCGGACACCCCCAGGCCGGCGCCCAACTCAATCAGGCGCTCGGCCGGGCCGATGGGCCGCGCGGCCAGTTTGGATGCCAGCAGCAGGGATGCCTCCCAAACTTTGGACCACAGCGGGAAATTGCGCAACGGATCATCCGGATCGAGGAAGGGCTCAAGCGTGCGTGGAACATGAAATCGAAAAGCGCGGTCGCCAATCGCAAAATCAACGATCTCGGTGTCGTAGTCTGCCTTGAACGCATCCAAAGACGGCATCGGCCTCTCCCTTCAGATCGAATCCATACCGGCCGCCGATCGGATCATATCGATATGGTCGATACCATCCTCCTTGTAGGCGGCACCGACCGTCTGGAAACCAAATCGGCCGTAAAAATCAACAAGGTAAGTCTGGGCGGCAATACGGATGGCCTGCCCTGGGTAGAGGGCGGCACAACGGCGCAGCGCCCGCTTGAGCGCGCGGCTGGCAAGATGCTGCCCGCGCATGGCGCCTGCCGTCAGCAACCGGCCGATCGTGGCTTCGGCGAAGCGCGTGCCCGGGGCATTGATCCGCAGATAGACCACGAGTTTTCCGTCGGTGCGGCGGCCGGTCATGTGCCAGGCGCTCAAATCGAGGGCGTCGGCGTCCTGATAGACGCAGTTCTGCTCGACCACGAAAACCTGCTGGCGCAGCGCCAGAATGGCGTGCATTTCAGCTGCGGTCAAATCTTGCAGCCTTGAGCATTGCCAACGAATATCCATGATCAGGCGGTTTCGATGCCGTGCCTGGAGCGATCAGGCCCGCTGACGGCGCTGTACGAGGGACCGCAGGTGATCCAGGTGCTTGCGCAGGCGGCCCATCCGGCGGCGGAAGCGGGCGGATTTGTCGGCGGGTTCGGAGCAGGACACCTCGTCGCCTTGGGGCGCCTGATCCGTCACGGTCTCCATCTTGGCTTTGAGGGCTTTGATTCGGCGGGCGACCTTTGACCATTGGGATTGCGGCACTTCTTTCAGCAGCGCTTTATACAGATTCAGGGCGGTCGGATAATAACCGCGCCGCTCCATGTCCAGGGCGAAGGCCGCGCGCAGAATGGCCGGATGGTGACCAGTGCAGTAATCCTGGGTAATCATCTGTTCGATGGCCCTTTCGATCGTGGTCAGCGAATGAATGCCCAACAGGCAGTCCGTCAGCCCACGGACGAACTTGGCCACGGGAAGCTTGCGGCGTATCAATTTGCGGTATTCTTCCACACCGGCCTCGAAAAGACCGATATCGCCCAGGGCGGTGGCACAGGTCAGAATGTCGTTGGTCGAATTGGCACCAAGCCAGCTTCGCTTGAGTATGCTCATGTCGCGTGCGGAAACGAAGTCCACCAGATCCACTTCCATCGCCGCCAGCTCATCCTCGATTTGTAAAATCTGGCTTTGGAGCGATTTGGACAGGCGCCCCCCGAGGGCATCCGAGCTGTCAAGCACGTCACGATAAAGCTGTTGCGCTTCCTCGAACAAGCCCTGCGAACGGTAGAGTTCAGCTTCGCGCCGCGTGAATGCAACCGTGAGTTTGTTGCCCATGATGAATGCCGTGCAGAGAAATGGGTCGATTTCAAAGTTGCCGGATCGTCGCCGGGACCGATCCCCCCGTATGGGCAATACAATACGCGGGGGCCGCCGTCAACTTCATGATGGCGCGGTCGATCGGCTGCCGATTAGGCCGGCACCGATCTTATTATGAGAGCCGGGACAATCGCAGGCAAAGCGCAAGCCACGGCACCCAGGGATTTCGATCGCATCATGGCGGCGCGAAAAACCCGGATCGGCCGACCCGGCAGACTTACGCTTCACCAACAAGTGTGACGCAATGTGAACGCGAAAAACAGAATAAAAACAGATTGACGTATG
>JASJCV010000023.1 GCA_030065275.1 Desulfobacterales bacterium
TTTACGCGGCGAACGCAACACCTGGTGGGTGATCGCCCTGACCCTGATCATGATGGTGGCCGAAATCAGCGCCGGGATGATTTTCGGTTCGATGGCGCTTCTGGCCGACGGCTGGCATATGGGCACCCATGCCGCCGCCCTGGGCATCACCGCCATGGCCTACTGGCTCGCCCGACGCCATAGCGCCATCGAACCGAAAATCATCCCGGCGCTGATTTCGGCCACCATCATGATCAGGGTCAGGGCGATCACCCACCAGGTGTTGCGTTCGCCGCGTAAATTGACGCCGTTGTGGCAGGCGTGGCCTTGAGGATTGTTCAGCGTGCATAAGGACATGGCCATACTTTCTCCGGGCTAACGGTTGAAACGGATGTCAGGGGAATTTTCGAATTTTGGCCGTCCCGTACCGGGTAATGGTCGGACGCCGCCCGGGAGTGTTTATATGTTCCGGGCGTTGGCCTGTCGCGGCCGTCAGAATCTTTCCATGATCTTCACCAGGCCGGTTTCGAGATGCCGCATTTCTTCATCCGACAGAAGGGCGGTGATCTCGCGTGTAAGTTCGAGATGGAGGTGGTGGTGGGCTTCGAAATGCCTGCGGCCCTTGTCCGTGAGGACGATATGGAACGAGCGCCGGTCCCGGGCGTGGGGCTGGCGGGTCACGAGGCCGCCTTTTTCGAGCCGATCGATCATCACGGTCAGGGTGCCGGTGGTGATGCCCATGCGCGAGGCCAGCTCCTTCATGCGCAGGTTCTGGTGGTGGCCGATCATCTCGATAGTGTGCATCTGAGCCGGCGTCAGGCCGGTCTGCTTGACCACCGAATGCTCCCATGAAGCCATTTTTTCGTAAAATTCGAGCATGAGCTGCGACAAGTGATCGGCTGTGTCGGCGGGCGTGGGCATCGTGATGCTCCCTCCCATAAAGTTTGATTTTCAAGATTTATTAAATTCAAATAGTTTGAAAGTCAAGATAAAAAAGCGGTGATTGAGGTCCTTCAGACGAAAGCGATCGGATCGCGTCGGCGGGGGGCCATTCGAGCGGGCAGAAGCGTGGCGCGCCCGATCGCACTTCAGGATGTCAGGTCGATCGAGACGACGTCGAGGTCGGACCTGAGGGTCCAGCCGATTTGTTCCCAGAACGCGCGCCCCGATCGGTTGGCGCGGAACAGAAACAGGTGGCATTTGGGCAGGCCGGCCCGGCCGAGGGCACGCAGGCAGTGATTCACCAGGTCGCGGCCGATGCCGCGGCTGCGGTAGGCCGGCTCTACGGCCAGGTGGTGGAGATAGCCCCGCCTTCCGTCCGTACCGCTCAGCACCGCGCCGATCAACGCATTGCCCTCCGTGGCCACGAAGCTCATGCCGGGGTTGCGCTCCAGGTAGGCCGCGATGTTTTCGCGCGTGTCGGATACGCTCAGGCCGATGCCCTCAGTGGCTTGCCACAGAGCGGTGGCGGCGGAATGGTCGTTGATTTCGAACGGACGGATCAGGACATTGTTCCGGCGTCTGTCGGAGGCCATGGATTCCTCATTCCTTGTGCGAGGGGCGAGTCTCGATTTCCGGCCCCGCGGCGGTGCGATTGACGAGGTCGCCGACCCGGAGCGCTGCCGCTTCGTCATAATTGATTTCGAGGACGAAACGCGCCGGCCCCGGCGAGTGGATGCGGGCCAGGCTTTGCGGCCAACCCCTGGCGATGGCGGCGATGCGGCTCTGGGCATCGATGAAGACGATCCCCAGGTCGAGCGGGGTGTCCTTCATCCAGAAGACACGCGGGCGGGCGTCCGCATAGACGAACAGCATGCCGGTACCCGGCCCGAGTACCGGGCAATGCATGAGCCCGCGGCTGCGTTCGGCCACGGATGCGGCTACGGCAACGGTGAATGCGGCGATGACGCGGCCTTCGCGCTGGACCGTGACCCGGCTGCGGGCGGATTGCCCGCAGACATGCGTCTCCGCTCGGGGCGCTGCAGGCAGCAGGAGGAGCACCAGGGCGGCCGCCAGGCCAAGGCGTCCGATCCGGCGGCGGCCCGTCGCGAAGCGATCGACGGCAGCCCCCATCAGGCTTCCGGGCCCTGGCTCTTGTGCAGCCGGACCGGCGCGGCCTGGTGCCGGCGCATCTTGAGGTTGAGAAATTCGACGAAGCAGGAAAAGGCCATGGCAAAATAGATATAGCCCTTGGGGATGTGCAGGCCCATGCCCTCCACCACCAGGGTGAATCCCACCAGGAGCAGGAAGGAAAGGGCCAGCATTTTGATAGTGGGGTGAGTGTCGACGAAGTCGCCGACGGGTTTGGCCGAGAACATCATGACCCCCACGGCGATGACGATGGCCAGAATCATTACGGGCAGGTGCCGCGCCAGACCCACGGCGGTGATGACGGAATCGAGGGAAAAAACGATGTCGAGAATCGTGATCTGGACGATGACGTGCATGAAGCTGGCGGCGGCCCCACGGGCCCGGCCGTGTGCGCCGCCCTCGAGGCTGTTGTGGATTTCAAAAGTGCTTTTGATGAGAAGGAAAAGGCCGCCGCCGATCAGGATCAGATCGCGGCCCGAGAAGGAATGGGCGAAAAGCGTGAAGAGCGGACGGCTGAGGCGCATGATCCAGGTGAGCGAAAGCAGCAGCAGGATGCGCATGCCCATGGCCATGGCCAGGCCGATGACACGTCCGCGCTGGCGCTGGTGCACCGGCAGGCGGCCCACCAGAATGGAAATAAAAATGATGTTGTCGATGCCCAGGACGATTTCCAGGGCCGTGAGGGTGCCAAGGGCGATCCAGGCCTGGGGATCGGAAAGCCATTCCATGTTCGATTCCTTCAGGGATGTTGGGATTGGAAACGGTCCCGGCAGTCGTCCAGACAGGTCTGGCATTGATCCCAATCGAGGCGGCCGGATTCGCAGTAATTCGTAAAGGAGCGGAGCAGGTCGTTGCCGGCCCGCGGACACTGGTGGACGAAGTCGATGAAGCACACCAGGCGGTCCAGAACCGTGCCCTCCACCACGTGCTCCATACGGCAGGCGGTGGCTTCGGCGGTTTCGGGAGCGATGCGCAGCACCTCGGTCAGGAAATTGAGGATCACCTTGTGGCGTCTGTTGATTTCGCCGGCGATCTCGGCGCCCTTGGGCGTCAGCGTGATGTGACTGTAAGGCGCGTAATTGATGAGCCCTTTCTCCTCGAGGCCTTTAAGGGCGCCGGTCACCGTGCCGCGCTGAACACCGAGGTGTTCGGCAATGTCCTTGGCCCGGGCCGCATCGTGGACGCGTTCCAGCAGCCAGATGGCCTCCAGATAATCCTCCATGCTTTCGGTCAGCGCCTTTTTTTTTGTCATAAAGCCTCCAAAAATCAATAGGTTGACTTATATTAACGGGCAGCGGTGATAAGTCAATCCAAAAAAGTTAGGCTATCCCAAAATTTTCTTGACAGCTCAAAATGTTTGGTGTACCAAACTCGCAAAAAATGGAGGTGGGATCGCATGCGGATACCGATGAGACAGATGCAGGACAATCAATCCGGAACCATCCGGGCGGTGCGGGCCGACGGTGAGCTCGGCCGCCGCATCCGCGATATGGGCCTGGTGCCGGGAACCGAAATTCGCATCCAGGGACGCGCCCCCCTTTACGACCCGGTGGCCCTGCGCGTGATGGGGTTCACCCTGACCCTGCGCAACAACGAAGCCGATTTCATCGAAGTGGAGGTCGATTGACATGTCCGATACGACGCTGGCCCTGGCCGGTAACCCCAATTCCGGCAAGACCACGTTATTCAACGCCCTCACTGGCGCCCGCCAGCACGTGGGCAACTACCCCGGGGTGACGGTCGAGAAGAAGGAAGGCATCCACGTCCATGAGGACCGGCGTTTCAAGATCGTGGACTTGCCGGGAACCTATTCCCTGACCGCCTATTCCCTGGAAGAGGTGGTGGCCCGCGATTTTCTGGTGAATGAAAGACCGGCCGCGGTGATCGACATCGTGGATGCGGCCAACCTGGAGCGCAACCTCTACCTGACGCTGCAGTTCATGGAATTGGGCGTGCCCGTGATCGTGGCCCTCAACATGATCGATGTGGCCCAGCAGCGCGGCATCAGCATCGATACCGCTGTGCTTAGCCGGTTGCTGAAGGTGCCGGTGGTGGCCACCATCGCCCGCCGCGGCGAGGGCAAGGCCGAGCTTATCGAGGTGGCCGAACGGATCGTCGGCGAGGGGATCCGACCCCAGGGCCTGGATATCTCCTACGGGGAAGATATCGATCATGCCCTGGCGGAGATGGAACAAGCCATCATCGCAGCCAACCTCCTGACGGATGTTTATCCGGCCCGTTGGGTGGCCCTGAAATACATGGAGAACGACGAGCAGATTCTCTCCCTGGGGCGCCAGGCGGATGCCGCGCTCTCGGCCTCGCTGGAAGCCATTGTCACCAGGGTCACCGACCACATCAAAGCCACCCACGATCTCTACCCCGAGGCGGTCATCGCCGATCACCGCTACGGGTTCATCAAGTCGATCCTCCAGCAGGGGGTCCTGTCCGTCAAACACGACCGGGACCGCCTGTACATGTCCGATCGGATCGACAGCGTGCTGACCAACCGTTTCGCCGGCCCGCTGATCATGCTGGCCGTGGTTTGGGGGCTCTACCAGTTTACCTTTACCTACAGCGAACTGCCGGTGGCCTGGCTGGAAGGCTTTTTCGGATGGCTGGGCGGCATGGCCGAAGCCTATCTACCCGACGGACTGATCAAGTCGCTGATCGTCTCCGGCATCATCGACGGGGTGGGCGGCGTCCTGGGCTTCGTGCCCCTGATCATGTTCATGTTTCTGGGCATCGCTTTCCTGGAGGACTCGGGCTACATGGCCCGGGTGGCCTTCATGCTGGACCGGGTCTTCCGGGTCTTCGGGCTTCACGGCAGCTCGGTGATGGCATTCATCGTTTCCGGCGGTATTGCCGGCGGTTGCGCCGTCCCGGGGGTCATGGCCACGCGCACGCTCAAGTCGCCGCGCGAGCGTCTGGCCACCCTGCTCACAGTGCCCTTCATGAACTGCGGGGCCAAGCTGCCGGTTTTCGCCCTGCTGGTGGCGGCCTTTTTTGCCTCCCACGAAGCGTTGGTCATGTTCATCATCACCCTGGTTTCCTGGGCGGGGGCGCTGCTGGTGGCCAAGCTGCTGCGCAGCACGGTGGTCCGGGGGGAATCCACGCCTTTTGTCATGGAACTGCCGCCCTATCGCCTGCCCACCTTCAAGGGACTCCTGATTCACACCTGGGAGCGGACCTGGCAGTATGTGCGCAAGGCCGGCACCATCATCCTGGGCATTTCCATCGTGCTCTGGGCTCTGATGACCTTTCCGGGCGCTCCGGATGCCGTTAAGCAGCAGTTTGACACCGATCGTCAGGCCGTGACGGTGGCGTCTCCCGCCGCGGCGCAGGAAATCGAAAACGCCGCCGAAGGGGCCACGTTGAGCGCGGCAGCCCAAACCCTTCAAGGGAAGCTTGACGGCATCGCCGCGCTCGAGGCCGAGGCGGACCTGCGCTATTCCGTGGCCGGGCGGATCGGGACGGCTCTGGAGACGCTTTCGCATTGGGCCGGATTCGACTGGCGCACCAATATCGCCCTGGTGGGTGGTTTTGCCGCCAAGGAAGTGGTGGTGTCCACTTTGGGGACGGCCTATTCCCTGGGTGCGGTCGATCCCGAGGAAGCCGTGTCCCTGTCCACGAAGCTGGCCACGGCACCCGGCTGGCGGCCGCTGACGGCCATCAGCCTGATCGTCTTCACCATGTTCTACGCGCCCTGCTTCGTGTCGGTGGTCTGCATCGCCCGCGAGGCCGGCGGCTGGAAATGGGGGGCTTTTTCGATGGTGTTCAACACCGTGCTGGCCTTCAGCCTGGCGGTGGTGGTCTATCAGGTGGGCACCCTCTTGGGTTTTTAAAGGAGTGAATCGATGCAAACCCTCATCGTTCTGATAATCGTCGCCATGGCGGTCGTCTATCTGGTGAAGCGCTACCTGCGCATTTTCCGTCCCCGCGAGGAGCCCTCCTGCGACTGTGGTTGCTCCGGCTGCGGGGAGGCGTCGACCTGTGATACCGATATCAAGAACATTCAACCGCGGACCTGAGGCGGGCCATCTTCAAATAGCCAGCGCACAAATAAAAGCGGCGGTCAACTGTCATGCGACAGTGGCCGCCGCTTTTTATTTTGATTTTACGCCACCGTCTCTTCTGACGGCGTCAGAATATGAATGACGATTCGGGGAATTTTGTTTTTCGGATTGGACTGTTCATTTTCTTTTACGTGAAAGAAAACGAACAAAAAGAAAACGCCCATGCCCCGCTTCTCCCTGCGCGTCGGCGATGCAGGCGGCGCGCATCGGAACTCGCTTCGCTCAAACAGGCCGATGCGCTTTAACCGCCCGCCTCACCGATGCTCGGCGCGGGACAAAGGGAAATAAACCCGAGCGAAATGACAGGGTGAAGATATCTTTCTCCGAGGGCGACGCGAGGCATCGCGCACCACAGAGGAGGCGTTAATTGTTTTCTTTCCCCAGAATATAGTCCCGGTGGCTGTATTCTTCGCGGGAAAGCGTTTCCAACTGGTCGGCCACGTCCGTGTAGGCGCCTGCCAGCTTGCGGTAGTGCGTGGCCATGGACTGGTAGAGTTGGCCGACGACCTCTTCGGTGTGGGCCAGCTGGCTCAGTGCCGCGTCCTCGTCTTTTTCTCCCGCAATTTTGGCGCGCAGCGACGTCTTCAGCCGCGCGTGCAGTTCCCTGACCGGATCGACGTTCAAGACGGGGAGGTCGACACCGGCCTCCATGGTTTCGATGCGGCGGGCGTGGCGCTGGGAGTGGTCCGCCATAAAAGAGAAGATGTCGGCAAAGGGTTTCAGGCGGTCGACCTGCCCGAGTTCCTGGTAGAAATCGGCCAGATCGTTTTCAAGCCGGGCGATCAGTCGGAAAAGCTCCCGGGGGGTCATGGCGGATCCTCCATCGCAGACGATCAGCCGCCCAGCGGCAGGTGGATCGCCTGTCCGGATTTTAGGCTGCGGATGACGGCCTCGGTGAATTCCATGTAGCGGACGCCGTCTTCAAACGTGGTCAGCTGCACCGGGGCCCGGCCCCGGACGGCATCGATGAATTCTTCTTCCACCCGCCAGGCCCCGGCCTCCTCGGCGGGAATCGAAACCTTCTTCAATCGTTCGTCACCGCGGCGCCCGCCCAGCAGACGACCGCTTTCAAAACGCAGTGTGGCCTCGCTGCCGTAAAGCACGGCATGGCTGGGGGCGCAGAGCCCCGCTACCCGGGTCGAGCGAAAATGGGCCTGGGCGCCGCAGGCCATGCGGGCGATGACGTCGAGGTGGTCGGGCACCTGGACCGCGGTCAGCTGGCCGGTGTCTTCGGATCGCAGCGGATTGGCGCAGACCTGACCCATGGCCACGACCCTTTCAGCCGCTCCCACCCAGCGCATGAGGGCCTCGTACCAGATGCCGAGCATCATCGTGTTCACACCGGAGTATCGGATTTCCTGTCGCCAGGAAACCGGACTTTCCATGTCGATGAAGCCGCCGTTATCGCGAATATCGATGGCCAGAAGCCGCCCCAGCCAGCCTTCCGCGAGCAGGCGCTGAATCGTGCGGTCCACACCCAGGCTGAAGGGTGAAGGCACCACCTGGGCCACGAGCTGCGGTCGGGCGCGGGCTGCCGCCAGCATGGCATGGGCCTCCCGGGCGTTCATGGCCATGCGGGCTTCGCAGAGGACGTGTTTGCCGGCTTCCAGGGCCGCCAGCGTAACCAGGGCATGCATGTAGGGCCAGGTGCCGATCATGACGGCATCAATTGCGGGGTCCTCGACCATCTGCCGCCAGTCGTCGTATACCTTGGGAATCCCGAACGTTTTGGCCACCGCCGCGGAGGAGGCGCGGCTGCGGTTGCAGACGCCGGCGAGGGCGACGTCGTCGAGCGCCTGAAACCCGGGAATATGCTTGGCCCGGGTGTTGCCTCCGGCGCCGACGATGCCGATGCGAATGGTTTCCAGGGCCATTGTCTTTCTTTCTTGTTTGAATACCGTTGGTCCGCATCGGCCACGCGGCATCGCGTCGTGGTGGCCGGTGGTGATGGATCGCGGCCGATTGGCGGCAAGGCACCGGCAAGGGCACGCGGGCGAACGCTGCGACGTTAAATAATAAATCGATCAAAGTCAATTCAACCGCGTTAAACGAAGGGTACGGGCGGCGTACCGGTGGACCGCGCGGCCCTCATCGTGGCCTGTCGGCGATGAGGCCGGCCGTCAGGCGGAAGATGTCGTCCGGCTTTTTTATGAGGAAGGCCCTGAGGCCGACCGCGGCCGCCCCCTGGACGTTCTCGGCGACGTCGTCCATGAAGACGATCTGCTCGGCCGGAACCGCAACGGCCGCGACAACGGCCTGATAGACGTCGGCGTCGGGTTTACGGCAACCCATCTCGGAGGACACGAACACCTGCCGGAAGTGCGCGAGCAGACTGTGGTGGCGTGAGCGCCATTCGGCGGCGTGGACTGGATTGGTATTGGTCAGGATGTAAAGGGGAAAATGGGGTTTCAATCGATGGATGCACGAACGGGTGCCGGTTTTTTCGCCCATGATGATGCGGTTCCATCCGGCTGTGATGTCGGCGTCGTCGAGGTCGAATCCGAGCTGCCGGCGCAGCACGTCGAAATAGCCGTTCGGCGACAACCGGCCCCGCTCGAAGGCCTCGTAATGCCTGTCGGTGCGAAAGCGGGCCACGATCTGGTCGACGGGCATACGAGCGCGGCGGCTCCAGTGGCGCATGCAGCGCATAAAGTCGATGTCGATCAGGACATTGCCCAGATCGAAGACGACGGCCCGGGTGACGGCCGGCCGGGGCGTATTTCCCTCGAGGGGTGTCATATCACCCCCTCGCCGCGAAGCGCGTCGATGGCCGCCTCGGTGTAGCCCAACTCGGCGAGCACAGCGGTGGTGCTTTGGCCGAAAGCCACCGGCGGCGTTCGTATCCCCCCGGGGGTTGTGCCCATCTTGACGGGGGTGCCGATATGCCCGTGGGCGGGGTCATTTTTCGCGTTCGAGACGGACAGCATGTCCCGGACTTCGAACAAAGGCGAGCGCAGGGCTTCGTCGAAGGTGCGCACCGCTTCACAGCAGATGTCGTGGCCTTGCATGGCGGACTCCCACTCGGCCAGTGTTCGTGTTTTGAACACGTTTTGCAGGCGTCCGATGACTTCTTCCCGGCGGTTTTCGTCGTACTGCAGCGGGACCAGATCCGGGGCGTCCAAAAAACGGCAGAGATTTTCCCAGAACCGCGCCTCGACACAGCCCACCGCAAGGTAGCGGCCGTCAAGGGTCGCGTAGGTGTTGTAGCATCCATACCGGTGGGCCAGCATGCCGTCACCGCGCTGCGGCGTTTGCCCCGCTAGCTGGCGCATCAGCAGGACGACGGGCATCATCGCCAGCATGCTGTCCGTGAGGGACACGTCGATATACTGCCCTTCGCCGGTGCGGTCGCGGGACACCAGGGCCAGCAGGATGCCGACGGCCGCATTCAGCCCGCCGACCATGTCGGCCAATTGGATGCCCGGTATGGCCGGGGGCAGGTCTTTGTAGCCCATCAGGTCGAGCACACCGGCGCAGGCCAGGTAGTTCACGTCGTGGCCGGCGCGCCCGCGATAGGGGCCGCTTTGCCCGTAGCCGGTCAGAGCGCAGTAGATGATATCCGGCTTAACCGTGCGAACCGCTTCATAGTCCACTCCCAGACGGTTGACGACGCCGGGACGAAACCCTTCGAGGACGATATCCGCCTGCGCCACCAGCTCGAAAAAGATGCGCCGTCCCCGGGGGTGCTTCAGGTCGAGCGCCACGTGCTCCTTGTTCCGGCTGATGGTCGTGACCATCAGGCCCTCGGCCCGATAGTGCGGATCTTCGATGTTGATGACGCGCGCGCCGTGATCGGCCAGCACCATAGAAGCGTAGGGGCCCGGCAGGAGACGGGACAAATCGACGACGGTAATGCCCTTTAGCGCTCCGAAAGCGGTCATGAAGCCCTCCTTCTATCGATTGCGGTCTTTTGATCCAGCGGCCGGTCGAATCATTTTGACAGGCGGAAGCGATTCCTTTACAGTCCGCACGCCCTGGACGGTGTTTTTTTCTGCAGACAACCGGTGCGAACATCGATTCTTTTCTCCAAGCGATCATGACGGTGGCGAATGCCCGAAGCAAGCGTTGAAATCGAAGCGCCCCCGCAGCCCCTGGCGGGTGTGACCTATGCCGGCGCGTCTTTCCTGATCTGGGGGCTCAGCCCGATCTACTGGAAGGCGCTGGCGGCTGTTCCGGCATTTGAAATCCTGATGCACCGCATGATCTGGTCGTTTCTCTTCCTGACCCCCCTGGTCCTTTTGTAGGGGCAGCGGCGTGAACTGGCCCGGGCGTTCACGACCCGTTCGACCCTGGCGATTCTGCTGGTGACAACCCTTCTTGTGGGCTGCAACTGGTTCTTGTTCATCTGGGCCATCAACGGGGGGCATATTCTCCAGACCAGCCTGGGGTACTACATCAACCCGCTGGTCAACGTCCTGCTGGGCGTGATTTTTCTCAGGGAACGTCTGCGCCGTTTGCAAACGGCGGCATTGGCCCTGGCCTTTGGCGGTGTGTTTTACCTCACGGTCAGCTACGGGCAGTTCCCCTGGGTGTCGCTGGCACTGGCCTTCAGCTTCGGGTTTTACGCGCTGATCCGCAAGGTGGCCCCGGTAAGCCCGCTGGTCGGCCTTACGGTGGAGACCCTGCTGCTCTCGGTGCCGGCCCTGACCTACCTGGTCTATCTGGACCGGATGGGCGCGGGCGCCTTCCTGCGGGCGTCCGGGGCGACAAGCCTCCTGCTGGCGGGTGCGGCCCTGATGACCGGTCTGCCGCTTCTGCTTTTCACCCATGGCACCAAACGCCTGCACCTGACCACCATCGGCTTTTTGCAGTACATCGCGCCCAGCTGCACCTTCCTGCTGGCGATCCTGGTCTACGACGAACCGCTGCACGCCCCACAGCTCTGGACCTTCATCCTGATCTGGTCGGCCCTGGCCCTCTATTCCTGGGATGCCGTCCGGCACTACCGGAATCATTAGCCGCAGAGTTGAGTAATTGGCCACAGATTAACACAGATGGCCACTGATCAATAAGGTTGGAATAGCTAATGATTCAATAGATACGGCGCATGATTTCAGGTTTCGGTCCAAAATTCAGCAGCAGCCCGACCTTGATACCGGTGGCCTTGAGGTAATTAATCAGCTGGGCCTCATGCTCCGGTCGAAGGCTTTGCATGGCCTTGATTTCACAGATCACGCTTCCTTCCACCAAGAGATCAGCCAGGTAATCTCCAACAGAATGCGCTTTGTACATGACCTTGATGGGGTGCTGGGCTTTGGCCTGGAGGCCACGGGTCTTCAGCTCGATCAGCATGGCATTTTCGTATACCTTTTCCAGAAAACCAGGCCCCAGGTGATTGTACACCTCGTAGAAAGCGCCGATAATGCGCCGCGTTGTGTTCTCAAATGCGTAAATCATAAATCTGTGACAATCAGTGCCAATCTGTGGCTTAAATATTTAACAAATGCCATCGGCCATCACGCGCCGGGCGGCTTTTTCGAGCATGTGGACACCGAAGATCAGCATCTTGAAGCGCTCATCCCGGGTTTGACCGTGAAAATAGCGGTAGTAGATCTGCTGGGCGATGACGGCCAGGCGGAAGAGGCCGAAACAATAATAATAGGCGAAGTCGGTCGTGTCGGCGCCGGTGCTCTCGGCATAGGCGGCTACGATGTCGCGGCGGGAGAGCATGCCGTCCAGATGAGTCGGCATGAGCCGCAGCAACTGCCGCTCCTCCGGGTCGTCGGCCTGAATCCAGTAGGCCAGGCTGTTGCCCAGATCCATGAGCGGATCGCCGACGGTGGCCAGTTCCCAGTCCAGCACCCCGATGATGCGAAGGGGATCCTGCGGCGAGAGCACCAGGTTGTCGAAGCGGAAATCGTTGTGCACGACGGCGGGGCGCTTGGTGTCCGCCGGCATGCGGGCCGCGAGCCAGTCCATGATGTCTTCACAGTCGGGGGCGTCATCGGTGCGGGCGTTGCGAAAGCGCTGCGACCAGCCGTTCACCTGCCGTTCGACGTATCCCTGCGGCTTGCCCATATTTTCGAGCCCGACGGCCGGATCGATCCGGTGTAAACGGCTGAACGCCTCGACAAAGCGCATGCACAGGGCGCGGCAGTCCCGGGGCGGAAGATTCAGACCTTCCGGAAGGTTTTTACGCAGGATGATGCCCCGCACGCGCTCCATGACATAGAAGGGGCTGCCGATGATCGTCTCGTCCCCGGTGTAGAGCAGCGGCAGGGGACAAAGGCGGTAATCGGGCCGCAACGCTTCGAGGATGTTGTATTCGCGCTGCATGTCATGGGCCGATTGGGCCTTGGTTCCGATCGGCGGCCGCCGCAAGACCAGATCGCGGTTGGCGAAACGCAGCCGATAGGTCAGGTTGGAGAACCCGCGGGGGAACTGTTTGATCTCCAGCGGGCCCCGCAGTTCGGGCATCGCATCAAGGAGAAAAGCCTCCAGCCGCCCGGCGGGCAGCGATTCCCCCTCGCGGGCCGCCACGGCGCGGTCGATCATTGGCATGCTGCCGGCGCCTCCTTCCCGCCCTTCAAATGGTAGGACATGACGTAATCCAGGATGAACTCGGCGTAGCGATCCACCGAGATGCCACGCCTGGAAAATTTCCAGCGTTTGACGTACCAGTCCTGCAGCAGCGCCTTGATCGCGCCGGCGGCGAGGGCGACGTCGTGCGTCCGGAAAAGGCCGCAGGCCTGACCCTCCTGCAGAATGGCGGCAAACAACCGGTCGGTGGCCATCTCGCTGTCGATGGCTTTTTCCCTCTCCCGCGGGTTCATGTTTTTGGCTTCCATGAAGGAGAAGTAAAACCAGGGTTGGAGGGCCTCCGTCAGGTAGAGATGCAGGCGGATGGCGGTTTCAAGCTGGTCGACCGGGCCGCGGGCGGTCTGCAGGTGTTCGCCGAGCACGCGGCCCACCATTCGGCGCCCCTGTCTAAGGATCATCTCCAGCAGTTCGTCCTTGCTGGCGAAGTAGGCGTAGAGGGCCCCCAGGCTGAGGCCGGTCTCGCGGCTGAAATCGCGCATGGTCATGGCCTGGAAGCCCTTTTCATTGCTGAGCTTGAGGGTCGCGTCGAAAATGCGGTTCAGGTTGCGGACAACCGTTGCTTCTTTCTTGATCTGGATCGTGCCGCGGTTGGCCCGGTAGATTTCGCGGCAGAGCCGCTCCGTGGATATCCCCGCGTTGTCTATGAATTCCTGGTAGTTCATGGGTGGTTGATCGTATCGGTATTTACTGACCCAAATTGGCTGCTTTGGTGGAGGACTCGTAGGGACTCCACCGATCCAAGGTGTTTTCCTAACCGGTTTCTTCATTTTCTGTCTCGTGACAGAAAACGAAGCAAAAGAGCACGCCCGCGTCCCGCTTCACCCTGCGCGTCAAAGTACCGAACGGGTCTCGCGGGAACTCGCTTCGCTCAGACAGGCCCGCGAGCCTAATCCGTTCGATACTTCGATGCTCGGCGCGGGACAAAGGGGACAAAAACCATGAACCCAAAAAGAAAGATAGGCCCCCTTCGTAGGGCTATCTGATGTCTTGCGCTTCGCTTGGCACCATAATCTCCACCGTTTAGGAGGTGATTTTGATTGGTGCGGTAGATTGTGGTGAATGGCAAGGCATCGCGCCGGCACGGAAGCGGAGCATACAAGAGCGTATGTGAGCATTGCGTGCCGGTGCGTAACACTGCCATCCGCTGCAAGATGCCGCACCAATCAAAATCAGCCGCCAAAGGCGGCTTCGTCCATGGCCACCGCGGCATCGCACCCGTCCTCGATGGCATCCATGCGACCCAGCGCCCCCGGCAGGATGGTGCGGATGAAAAATTCCGCCGTTTTGATCTGTCCGACATAGAAAAGCCGGTCTTTTTTCTTGGCGCCGGACATTTTTTCGGCGGCCACCGTGGCGCGCCACAGATGCATCCAGCCCATGACCACGTCGCCCATGACATCCAGGAAGGGCAGCGAGTGGGCAAAGGCGGCGCGGAATTTGTCCGACATGGCGCTCTGGCCCATGTGCAGGGCTACGGCGCCCAGCCGATCGATGGCCGCGTCCATGCGCCGGGCCAGATCGGCCGTGGCCTCCTGAGCCCCGGCCCGCTCGGCGGCCGCCTTCATGCGGGCGAGAAGGTCCATGCACACGGCGCCCTTTTTCAGTCCCAGCTTGCGGCCCAGAAGATCGGCGGCCTGAATGCCGGTGCAGCCCTCGAAGATGGTGGTGATCTTGCAGTCCCGGGCGATGGCTTCCACCGGGTAATCCCGGATATAGCCCGCGCCGCCAAACACCTGGATACCGTTGATGCAGACGTCGTAGCCGCGTTCGCTGCCGTAGCCCTTGATGATCGGGGTGAGCAGTTCCAGGAGGTTGAGGCAGCTTTCCTTTTCTTCGTCGTCGTCGGCCGCCTGAATGCGGTCGACCAGGTGCCAGCCTAAATAGATCAGGGCCCTTAGACCCTCGACATGGGCTTTCATCCACATGAGCATGCGGCGGACATCGGGGTGGCGAATGATGGGGACGGAAGGCGCGCTGCGGTCCATGAAGTCAGCAATGTCGCGGCCCTGAATACGCTGGCGGGCGTAGTCCAGGGCGTAGAGATAGGATGTCGATGCGTGGGCCAGAGCCTGCAATCCGGTGCCCAGGCGGGCCCCGTTCATCATGTGGAACATGATCTTCATGCCCTGGCGCTCCTCCCCCAGCAGGAAGCCGGTGCACGGCCCCCGCGAACCCAGGGCCATGCTGCAGGTGGCACTGCCGTGGATCCCGTGCTTTTCCTCCACACCGGTGCAGACGATGTCGTTGCGTTGTCCCAGGCTTCCGTCGGGATTGACAAGGTACTTGGGGACGATGAAGATGGAAATGCCCTTGGTGCCCGGCGGATCGTTCTCGACGCGGGCTAGGACGGGGTGGATGATGTTTTCGACCAGGTCGTGTTCGCCGTTGGTGATGAAGATCTTGTTGCCGGTCAGGTTGAAGGTGCCGTCGGGGTTGCGCACGGCCGTGGTGGTTAAGCTGCCCACGTCGGTGCCGGCCTCCGGCTCGGTGAGCAGCATGGTCCCGCCCCAGCGGCCGGTGTTGATCTTTTCGAGAAAGGTTCGCTTCTGCTCCTCCGTGCCGTAGAGCTGGATCATATGGGCCGTGCCGGCCCCCATCGAGCCGTAGGCGCAGAGCGCCCAGTTGGCCCCCATGAAGTACTCCTCCACGGCGGCGCGGATCACATGCGGCAGGCCCTGGCCGCCGTATTCCGGCGGGGCCGAGGGGGCGGTCCACTCGCTTTCGAGATAGAGCTGGTGCACGCGGTGAAAGCTATCCGGCACTTGGACGCGGCCGTCACTTTCGTAACGCACGCCGATGCGGTCGCCGTCCGGGTAGGCCGGCAGCATCTCCTTGAGGGCGAAGCGCCGGGCTTCGCTCACGATCAGATCGAATGTCCTGCGGTTGAAGGCATTGAACTTTTCCGAGGCGGTCAGCGTCTCTACCTCGAGCAGTTCATGCAGAACGAAATCGATGTCGCGCCGGTCGGCTATGAGTTGAGCCATGGTATTATCCCTCTGGTCTTTAAGGTTGAACGTTTGCCTGAATCAGTGGCCACAGATTGGCACAGATGAACACAGATGGAAGCATAAACGTCCGGAACGAATTATTTCGCGTGCTTCGAAAAAAATCACGATCGCGTTTGAATTATCAGTGTCATCAGTGCCAATCTGTGGCTCATATTTTTATTGATAATTGTTCAAGATCTGTTTGGCGGCCGAGATCTTGTGCACTTCGTCGGCACCGTCGTAGATGCGCGCGGCGCGTTCGTGGCGGTAGAAAAAGGCCAGGATGGTGTCGTCGGTCATGCCCAGTCCCCCGTGCACCTGTAGGGCGCGGTCGATGACGTCCATCATGGTATTGGCCACCTGGAATTTGATCAGGGAGATTTCGGTGCGGGCGGCCTTGTGGCCTTCATGCACCATTTTCCAGGCGGCGTGCAGCACCGCCAGACGGGCGGCCTGGATGGCGGCCGCCGATTCGGCAATCCAGGCCTGGACGATCTGTTTGGTGGCCAGCATGCGGCCCGGCGCGATCTCGCGCGATGCCGCCCGCCGGCACATGAGAGCGAACGCCCGGTTGCAGATCCCGATCCAGCGCATGCAGTGGTGGATCCGCCCCGGGCCAAGGCGCTCCTGGGCGATAATGAACCCGTGCCCCTCAGGGCCCAGCAGATTTTCCTGCGGCACACGGCAGGACTGGTAAAGAATCTCGCCGTGGCTGAAATAGCCGCGTCCGGTTTCGCCCATCACCGGAATGATCCGCGCCTGGTTGAAACCGGGGGCGTCGGTGGGGACGAGGATCATGCTGGCCCGCAGGTAGGGCGGCGCTTCGGGGTTGGTGACCGCCATGACGATGGCGAATGCGGCCCCGTCCGATGAGGTCGTGTACCATTTCTGGCCGTCGATGACATAGTCCGATCCCTCCTTGACCGCCGTGGTGGCGAGCATGGTCGGATTGGAGCCGGGCATTTCGACCTCCGTCATCGAGAAGCAGGAGCGGATGCGGCCGTCGACCAGCGGACGGAGGTATTTTTGCTTCTGCGCGGCTGTTCCATGCAGGTGCAGAATCTCGGCATTGCCCGCATCCGGCGCCTGGCAGCCAAAGACGTAATGGCCCAGCGGGGTCCGCCCCAGGGCCTCGGAGACCAGGGCATGTTCGACCAGATCGAGCCCCATGCCGCCGTATTCGACCGGATGGTTCGGCGCCCAGAGCTCCATTTGCTTGACCGTCTGACGTCTGCGCGTCAATTCCGGTTCGATTTCCGCGAAGCGGCCCTGAAGCAACAGCGGTTCCAGCGGCACGAGCTCGCGCTCGACGAACTCGTCGATCATGCCGATGACGGTCTGCATCTTTTCCGAAATGGCGAAGTCCACGCTCATCTTCCTTTTATTGGGGGCCACAGATCGGCACAGTTTGGCACCAGGTAATGCAAATAATTTAGCCGCAGATTTTCGCAGATACTCGCAGATGGTTAGTAATTCGCGAGGCTGGTGCTGTCAGATCCCATAAAGATTGATCGGCGTTTATCTGCGTGAATCACGCGGCCATTCCCTTTTCATCAATGCCTATCAGTGTTAATCAGTGGCTAATTATCTTCTGGCCGATGCGTCAGCCGCTATGTTCTTTGGGGCCACAGATTTTCACAGATCGACACGGATCTATATGGTTTTATTGGCCGCAGATTTCCGCAGATACACGCTGATGGTTAGTAAATCACGAGGTTCGTGCTGTCATTCCTTTAAAGGCAAATCTGCGTTTATCTGCGTGAATCACGCGGCAAATTTTATATTTCATCAGTGCCAATCAGTGGCTATATCATTTCCTAACGATAGGTCAGCAATTCCGGGTCGCCTTCGAGTTCGAGGGCGGCCACGTCGTTGAAACCCATCATAGTAAAGCGTTCCGGTTGGTAGCGAAAGCGGGTGGTGCTGGCATTCAGGATCTGCCAGGAAAGATCGGCGCAGTGGACGTCCGGTACGGCGGCCGCCATCTGGACGGCTACGGCCACTGGCCCCGCCGAGGTCACGACGGCTACGTGCCTGCCAGCGCCCTCCCGACGCATGATACGGTGCAGACCCTGCCTGATTCGCTCGCCGAAGGCTGCCCAGCTTTCGAGGTGGGCCGAGGGGTGTTCACCGGCGACCCAGCTTTGGACGATCCGGCTGAAAAGCCGCTGAAACACCCTGGGGTCGCGATGCAGCCGCTCGCGGTCGGCCGCCAGTTCAGGGTGACGGGCGAGAACGCTTTCTCGCAGGTGGCGCCAGAGTCCGGCGGCGTCGTATTCTTCGAGTTCGGCCAGGGGCTGCAGCGGCGGAAAGCTTTGTCCGTTTCCGGCGCAGGCCTCAGCCATCGTCGCGGCGGTTTGCCGCTGGCGCCTGAGGGGTCCGACATAGACGGCATCGAAAACCACGCCCAGACGTCCCAGATGCCGGGCCACGATGTGCGCCTGCTTCGCGCCCAACGCACTGAGGCGGTCGTAGTCGCTCTGGCCAAAGGAGGCCTGACCGTGCCTGATCATGTAAACGGTGCTCATCGAAGCCGGGTCCGGGGCGCAAGGTTGTTTTTACAGGGGCCTTTTACAAACGGCGCGCCTGATTCCATGATGATGTTGTTATGTCAGTTCGGATTTCCATGTCAATATAAAATGAACGAACGTTCGTTTTTTATTGACACCATGGTGCTTTGATCTTAAAGGACCCTCATGGCAATTAGCGCGGCCTAACGGGGATTGCTTTCCATCAATCCCGCCTGTTTGGTGTTCTGTGAATTCCGCCCGGATGAACGTGCTGATCGGCGTTCGCCGGCATCCATCTGCGGCCGATAAGAAATGAAAATGCTGGCGTGCATAAAATTCGTCCCCGATAGCGACGACGCGGCCCTGCCCGTGAAACCGACGAATACGGCCGGGGCATGGGACTGGGAAGCGGCGGCCGGGCGGATGAACCGCTACGATGAATACGCCCTTGAGGCGTCCTTGCAGCTGAAAGCGGTAAGGGCGGCAAGCCGCATCGACGCGCTGACGGTGGGGGCCGAGCGGGCGCAAGCGGTGCTCCGGCGCGCCCTGGGAATGGGGGCCGACCATGGCGTGCATATCGTGCGGACGGGCCAGGGGCTCCCAAGTCCGTTTACCATCGCTGGATTGATCGCCGCCTACGCCAAAGCCAGAGACTACGATCTGATTCTTTGCGGCGCCATGTCCGAGGACCTGATGCAGGGGCAGGTGGGACCCATCGTCGCCGGATTGCTGAACCGTCCCTGTCTGACCTCGGTTCACGCCCTCGACGGTTCGGCGGGCCGCGCCGGGCTGCGATGCGAAAGAGACGCCCAGGGGGGGCGCCGCGAAACCCTGGAAATCGATCTGCCGGCCGTGGTCACGGTCCAGTCCGGGGGGATGCCACCCCGCTATCCGGCGCTTTCCAAAATGCTGCGGGCCAACCAGTACCCGTTGGAGCGGATTGCCGCCGAAGCGCTTCACGGGATCGAGGCCCGGCAGCGCGTGGTTGCGGTGGGAGCGCCCGCCAAAGAGCGCCGGGTTCAATTTCTGGACGGCAGCGCCGACGAAAAAGCACACCGGCTCGCGGCCCTGCTTCGGGCCAGGGGAAGGATCTGATGGCGCCGGCCCGCATCGTCCTCATCGCGGATGTCGAGGAGGGCCGTCTCGATCCAGCCGTTTGGGAGCTGGCGGCGATGGCGTCGGCCGCTGCGGATGAAGCCGATCGCGACGTGCGCTGGATGGTCCTGGGCCACGAGGCCTCGTCTGTGGGCGGCCAACTGGCCGCGAAAACCGGTTGCGCGGTCACCGTGGTGTCGCTACCCCCTGCGGCCGCGCCCACGGGGGCCCTGTGGTCTGAAATCCTGCGGCCGATTCTCGACGATTGGCAGCCGGATCTCGTCGGTATGCTGCACACCACCCGCTTTCAGGATTGTGCGGCGGCCCTGGCGCTTGCCCTCGATGCGGCCTGGATCGCGGCGGTCCAGGGCGTTTACCGGCAGGTGCCGACGAACGATCTGGTTTTCCAGCGCACCGTGATGGGAGGCCGCATGACAGCCGAGATCGAGACCGGCGGCCGGCCCGCCGTCATAACCGTATTGCCGGGCTATTTCCCATATGAAGACCGCGAAACCGCTCCCGCCGCCATCGAGATGCGCACGGTGCCGCTGCCCGCTTCCCGCATCCGCCTCGTTGCGGTGGGGGCCGCGGACTGCGAACCGGCGCTGAAGCAGGCCGAAACGATCGTTGCGGCCGGGCGCGGCATCGGCTCCCCGGAGAATCTTGCGCTCGTAGAAAGACTGGCGGCCTGCTTCCCGCGATCCGCGCTGGCCGGATCGCGGATCGTCTGCGATGCGGGCTGGCTGGCTCCCAACCGCCAGGTCGGCGTCACCGGCGCCAGCGTCGCCCCCAAACTTTACATAGCCTGCGGCATCTCCGGTGCGCATCAGCATGTTGGCGGCATGCAGGGCGCGGAACTCGTCGTAGCGATCAACCGGGATTCCCGCGCGGCCATTTTCAACCACGCAGATATCGGTGTGGTGGCGGATCTGGAGGTTTTTCTGCCGCTGTTGATCGAGGCGCTTGAAAAAGAGGAAATGGCCACAGATTGACACAGATGAGCACAGATAACGGCGGCGGCCAAGGAAGGGTTTCGTAAGTTGCCATCATTCCTGTGCCACCATTGAGAAATGTAGGGTGATTGGACGCTGGAAGGATGCAAGATCTAAATGACGGTTTTGTGGTCAAGGCCGGCCCGCGGGCACTGGAGATCATCCGCGACGAGGGGCTGCGGCCGGAACGGGTGCGCGTGGTGGCGGGGGCGGCCGGCGGGCCCAAGTGGCTCGTGCTCTATCATCTGGACCGCCTGATGGTATCGGCCTTTTTCGAACGCAGCCGCGCCGCGGTCGATTTCATCGGGTCGTCCATCGGCGCCTGGCGGTTTGCGGCCTGGTGTCAGGACGATGCCGCGGCGGCCCTGGACCGGTTTCGCGATGCCTATATCCACCAGCGTTACGAGCAGCGCCCGACCCCGGCCGAGGTAACGACTGAAAGCCGCCGCGTCATGGACGGCTACATCGACGATGCCGGTATCGACCGGATTCTGGCCCATCCCCACCGGCGCCTGAATGTCCTAACAGTGAGGTGCCGCCATTTGACGGCCTGCGAAGATAAACTCCGCATGGGGCTGGGGCTGGCGGCCGCGGCCGGCGCCAACCTGATCAGCCGCGCCTGGCTGAAATACTTTTTTTCGCGCTGCCTTTTCGGGGATCGGCGGCATTCGCCACCACTTGCATGGGAGAAGGAACTGCCGTTTACCCGGTATTCGCTCGATCGCCGGAATTTCAAGGACGTCCTGCTGGCCTCGGGCTCGATTCCGCTGGTCATGTCGGGGGTTCGCGCGATCGCCAATGCGGATGGTGGCGTCTACCGCGACGGCGGGATGATCGATTACCATCTCGACCTGCCTTATCGCCTGCCTCCCGGGGATTTGGTGCTGATGCCGCATTTTGCCACGAAGATAATCCCCGGTTGGCTCGACAAGCGCCTGGGTTGGCGAAGACCGGCGGCGGCCAACATGTCGCAGTTGGTCATGATCGCGCCCTCGCCTGAATTGGTCGCCCGCCTGCCGGGGGCCAAAATCCCGGACCGGACCGACTTCAGGACCTTCTTTCAAAAGAACGAAGCGCGGTTTGCTGCCTGGAAAGAAGCCGTGGCCATGTGCCGAGCCCCGTCGGAAGCCTTGATGGAATCGATTGCCAGCGGACGCATCCGGAACCGTGTCCAGCCGCTGGAGGTCGCCTGAGGTTTTGGTCGGTCTAGTGTCGCCTGCACGCCGATCGGTATCAGGGCGTACTGGTGTCGATCCTGAAAAAGGATTTATCCGTTGGAATCGATCTGAAGCGGCTGCAGATAAACTAAAGGGCGGGAAAAAAGCTGCCCTCAAAGACGCCTGGGGAATGTCCGTACGCCATGAGGTTATCGCGCGAGCGATGATACTGGTTTGGTGCCCGCCGAAAGACCTTGAGATCGGGGCCGATGGCGCCTGAAAAATGCATCGGAGAGAGAAAAGATGCCGGCGTTTGCAACCAACGCCTGTTGCCGCAAATACCGGATGCAACGAAGATACGCTTCACGATAAAAAACAGCACACACGACTTCGATGGGCATCCGGTATTGGGGTCCAAACTAAATGCTTTTTTTGATCATCTCCTTGCCGCAGCACATCAGGGGAACACTGCAGGCGTCCTCCGATCCGCTCTTGCAGGTACAGGCTTTTTTTACTTCCAATTCCAGGTCGCAGGCATTGCAATAAAACAAATCACCTGCTTGCATGTCGCAACAATTCGCCATATGAAGCCTCCTTTTGTTTCTTGTGGGCGGTTGATTCTTGCCGATTATAACGCATTTCATTTGGTTTGGCGTTTTTCACAATTTTTACAAACGCCGTCAATGCGGACCTCCACTTTGTCGATCCGGCCGGGAAATGTTTTCCAAAGTGGTTCGGTGTCAACCACGATACTCTCCGGACTCAAACAATCCATTTGTCCGCAATTCTTGCAATAAAAATGAGGGTGCGGCCTGTGATGATCGTTGGGGGCCAGGCCGTAATAAAAGGCCCTGCCACCAGTGCTGATGCGCTCAACAACACCTTGTGCGACCAGCAAGTCAAGAATACGGTAGACGGTCACCCGATTGATCGTACCGCTCCGTTCCAGGATTTTATAGATATCACTTGCGGAAAGGGGAAATCCATTATTGCCGATAACTTCCAGGACGCTTACCCGATTGGGCGTCGCCTCGATATCGGCTCCTGACAACAACTCTTCGTAATTGCATTGATGGCACATGGGTTATCCTTATCATTCGGCCTCGGGCCCTTTAGCTTCCTTTCCGGGCCGCAGCGCGTATCTTGTCAGCCAACAGGAAGACCAGGAAAAAGATCCCGGAAACCATGATAATCGAAGCGCCTGATGTGAGATTGTACTGGTAGGAAAACCAAAGGCCGGTAACGGTAAACAGCGCCCCGAGCAAACTCGAGGCCACCATCATCTGCACCAGGGATTTGGCGTATTTCTCG
>JASJCV010000312.1 GCA_030065275.1 Desulfobacterales bacterium
CGGTGAAATTCGATTTGATGAATGGCCGCTTCGATCAGGTCGGGGGCGATGCCCCCGGAGGCCAGTTTTTCGAGGGTCGTCATAATGATCGTTTCGATGGCATCCGCGTCTTCGGGAGCCACATTTTTGAGGCCGCAGAAAAAGAGGGTGTCGCGGTTGTCCGCGTCGAAACCACTGGCATCGGCCAGCGAGGAGCCCAATTCGGATTCCATCAGCGCCTTGCGCAGCGGCGAGGCCTGGTTGCCGAGAAGGATCTGCTCGAGCAGGCCGAACACCAGCACCTCGAACGTGTCCTGGATGTCGGCCAGCAGCCATCCCAGCCCGATTTGGCATTTGCGTCCCGTGTCTTCCCCCGGGGCGAGGGGGTACGTATAGGTGGCTTGACGCGGTGTGTGCCAGCGGGGCTGCGGGGGCACCGTCGTCTGCGGATCGATGGCGTCGAAGCGTCGCAGGACCTTGGCCTCGATGAAGGCCAGATGATCCTCCAGCGGCATGTTGCCGTAGGAGTAAAAGAACGCATTGCTGGGGTGGTAGTGGCGCTGGTGAAATTGTCTGAGTGCGTCCAGGGTCAATTCGGGGATGACCTGGGGATCACCTCCCGAGTTATGGCGATAGGTGGTGTCCGGATAGAGGGCGTTTAGCAGAGAGCGGGCCAGAACCTGGTCGGGAGAGGACATGGCGCCCTTCATTTCGTTGAAGACGACGCCCTTGTAGACAAGGGTATCCCGGCCCTGGTCGTCGGATTCGTATTCGAAGCGATGACCTTCTTGGCGGAAGCTCGCCGCCTCCAGACGGGGGAAGAAGACCGCGTCCAGATAGACGTCCAACAGGTTGTAGAAATCTTTGCGATTCTGAGTGGCGAACGGATAGAGGGTCCAGTCCGAGGCCGTGAAGGCGTTCATGAAGGTGCTCAGGCTGCGTTTGAGCATGGCGAAGAACGGGTCGCTCACCGGATATTTGCGGGAGCCGCACAAAACGGTGTGCTCCAGGATGTGAGCCACCCCGGTGGAGTCCCGAGGAACCGTTTTGAGTCCCACGCCGAAGGCGTTTTCGCTGTCCTCCCGGCTGATGTGGATGTAGCGGGCGCCGGTGGGTTGATGGGTGAGCATGTAGAAAAAACCGCCGATCGACGTCAGCGGCAGGGTGGTATCGAGGGCGAATCCGTGTCGGATCTTTTTGGGGTCGAAATCCGGATTGCGTTGGTCTTCCCATTGTGACTTCATTCGGCCTGCCTTTCAAGCTTGTGGTTAAGATCACCCGGGCCGCTGTCCACACGGACGGATGTCGCCGTGGGATTGCTTATCTTCGGAAGATAGGGTTTCGCCGCCGGCACATGGGCGTCATGCCGGTGTCGGCGCTGACGGCTCGAGGTTATTTCTGGCTGATGAAAATGATTGCGAGTGGCCATACGCTGTCAGCACTTTCTCTTTGGGTGTATGAAGATTGGCACGAAAAAGACGGTCTCCGTCGCGTCTGCCTATTAGCGGTCCGCGCGCTCGACCTTGACCTGCGGAGTCTTTCAAGGGGTCTTGGCCGCCGTGTAGACGCCGCGGCTCTGGCGTCTTATCTTTTCAAGCTTGTTGAGCCGAAAGATGATGTTGCGGATTTTCTTGTCGTCGAATCCGGTTTTGGTCTGGATATACTGAAATGAGGCCCCGTTGCGCGCACGCCGGACAACGTTGTAGACGGTGTCCATGCCCGTGGTGGCGCCCTTGGCGTTGCGGCCCGGAGCGGCGTGTGGGCGGCTGCGGCCTGTACCGGCGGTTGACCGGATCAATCGCTCCAGCTGCGTAATCCTTTTCTCGAGCCGGTCGATATCCTTTTTGGTGGGGATCTTATAATTCTGCATAAAGAATTTGACCATGGCATCGAAACTGATCGGTTTGCCCTTTTTTTTTCGCGTCATGTTTTCCTCTCCTGGGTGGTAGCCGGCCGCATGGGGGCGGGGGATTGTCTGCCTGAATCTACCAATGAAAGTGCCAAAGTCAAGCAGGGCTATGAGGTCTAACCCAAAGAATCGACTTGCTTTTCAGTTTTCCCGTGACCGTCCGGTCCGTTGCCCCGCTGGAGGCGTGAACGATGAAGCTTGAAAGACTGCGGCCATCCGTATTAGGTGGAATCGGGGCATGGACCGTGCCGCAAAACCCGCGAATCGCAAACCAGCGGAAGTAATCCCCGGCCCGGACGGATTTTCTCGTCAGCCGCGGGCGGACATCACTGCCGTCGGTATAAGGACTTTCGGCCGCCTTTCGGAAACGACGCATGCCCGGGCCGGTCACGGGAATTGAGAGATGATATCACCGCGCATACTGCTGCAGTCCAGGGCGATAAGGGCTCGGAAACGACTTGGCCAGAACTTTCTGACCAATCCGGCCATCGCCGAGCAAATCGTCGCCGCCGCTGCCATCGGCGAACACGACGCTGTTCTGGAAATCGGTGCCGGGTTGGGGGCGCTGACCGTCCCCGCCGCCCGTCAGGCCGGCACCGTTCTGGCAGTGGACAAGGATCCCCGTCTGTTCGATCTCCTGCAGGCGGAGCTGACCGCACGGGAGGTCTACAATGTCGAACTGATCGAGGCCGATTTTCTCAAGTTCGATCTGGAAGGGCATTTGCCCGGCGGATGTAACGCGTTTGTCGTCATCGGGAACCTGCCTTACAACATCTCCTCCCAGATTATCGTACGCCTGATTCGCGAGCGGCGCTTCATCCGGCGGGCCGTTTTGATGCTGCAGCAGGAGATGGCCGAGCGTCTGCTGGCACCGCCGGGCAGCCGCGACTTCGGGCGTCTGTCCGTCATGCTGCAGTACTGTGCGGACGTGCACCAAGTGATCACGGTGGACGCCACCCAGTTTTTCCCGCGACCGCAGGTCAGCTCGGCGGTCATTGCGGTGCGTTTCCGTGAGTGGCGGGAAGCTGCGGCGGTCAACGAAGAGCTGCTGTTCAAGGTCGTCAAGGCGGCCTTCGGACAGCGTCGCAAGACCCTGCGCAATGCCCTGCGCGGCAGTTTTCTTGACCTGGCCCCGGCGCTTATCGACCGCTGGCTGCAGGCCGTGGCGGTCGACCCCAGGCGGCGCGCCGAAACCTTATCCGTGGAAGAGTTTGTCCGGCTCGGCGACTGGCTGGATCGGAATCGGGGGGACGTCGATTGACATGTTCATGAAATTTTCATAAAAGCACCCTTTTTTCCTCCGAAGCGGCCGCGAGCGCGCCAACCCCCCGTGCCGCTAAGGGTACCAGGGACCGTCAGGGGCGGCCACACTTGTGATGTATGCGAATCGACACAAGCTTTATAGAGTGAAAAGAGATTTACATGGATAAGATGACGGATGCCAAAATCCGTGCCTGGCTGAAAGAAAACGACCCATCGTTATTGGATGCTTATAATCGATATCTGGAAGGGGCGCTGGCTGTCCTCGGCCCACCCTCGGACGATATGTCCACCGGTCCGGAGTCCCTCAGGGACTGGTTGGCCAATCACCATTCGGAAGTCCTGGACAAGATTTCGATCGGGTAGCCTCCGGTCAGAACGGCGGTGCCCAACGCGCGGCCCATCAATGCGGGACGCCCGGTTGCACGGACGGGCCGATAAGGAAGAGCGCGGATTGTGGCCGCCCGCTGGAAGTTGATCACCCGCGGCCGTGCACACCGGGCCGGAATCCGTTAAACCACGAACGATTCTCAATCCATCCTATGCCCTTTGCCTTCGGCTCGACCACACCTGCATGCACCGGCGGATTTGCACTCGACCCGAATCTGTGATTGAACTGTATAGATCAACGTCTTTCCAATTGCCGCCGTACGATCGATTCGGCACACTGGCAACCTCGCGGGACATCGGCGGCCTGCAGCGGGTCGCCCCTCCGCCCGGGAACGGGGCGGGGAGGAAACAAGGCCGGCACGGTACCCGTCGGCGGCACATTCAAGCGCCTTTGCCCTGGGCGCGCAAACCGACCAAATCGCGGTACGATTCCTTAGGCCCCGGCAGGGGACGCCAGGATCATATCGGGGTGGATCATCGATGACACTCATTACCGAACGGCGGGATAAATATCGCTTTCTGACCCAGCCGGACGCCCCGGAGCAGGAACGACACAAAGGGCGTGCCAATCGGCGCGGCCGCACCCGGCTGCGCCTGCCCATTTGGCTGCAGCTGTCCCTGATGACGGTTTTTCTCACACTTGCCGTAATTTACATGCTGAGCTATTTTTTTCTGAACCGTCAGAAGGAGCAGCTTCATCAGCAGGTCGTCCAGCGCGGGATGCTGGTGTTGAACCAATACGCCCAGCAGGCCCGCCTGCCCCTTGTCGAGAAAAACGACCTTCCGCTGAACACCCTCATCAAGAACGCCACGAACATCGAGGGACTTCTGCTGGCCTACATCGTGGACAATTCAGGCATGATACGGGCCCACACCGAGATCGATCGTTTGCACACCACGGCCAAGGCCTGGCTCGGACACGACCGCGAGCAGCGCGAGGGCGAGACGGTTTATTTCACGACCCAATCGGAAACCGGCGACCCCCTGCTGATCCTCAGACGTTCGATTTGGTTTCAGGAGCGGCTTCTGGGGCAGATTTACATCGGGCTTTCGCTCGACCATATCCAAAGCGTCATCCGTGAGGATCAGCTCTCGATCCTGTGGATGATCCTGCCGCTCATCGTGGTGGGTGTGCTCGTGGCGATCACTTTGGGTTTCTGGTTTTCCCGGCCGATTTCCAACCTGGCACAGGCCACCGACGAAATCAGCAAGGGCAACTACACCTACCGGATCCAACTCAAACGCAATGATGAGCTGGGCCATTTGGCCCGGGCGTTCAACCATATGAACGCCGAATTGTTTCAGAAGGATCTGGTTCAAAAGCGCTTCGGTAAATATGTCGGCCTGGAAGTGGCCGAGTTGATCGCCAACCAGTCCGAAAAAGACTGGCTCAAGGGCAAACGCTGCGAAGCCTCCATTGTTTTTACCGACATTCGTGGTTTCACGCGCCAGGCCGAAACCCTGGAGCCGGAAGATCTGGTCGCCCAATTGAACGTCTATCTGGAAATCGTGGCCGAGGTCATTGCCGCCAACGGCGGATATGTGGACAAATTCATCGGTGACGCGGTCCTGGGTGTTTTTGGTGTGCCGCTCCCCCTGGCCGATCATTCCGATCAGGCCCTCAACGCGGCGCTTGAAATCCAGCGGCGTCTGCATAGCGAGCGGCGGGCGGGCAACGCCCTGCTCGAGGCGGTGGGCATCAGTATTC
>JASJCV010000024.1 GCA_030065275.1 Desulfobacterales bacterium
AGCAGACATCGGGAGCCTTCGGGGAGATGGTCGCCAGCTCCCGCAAGGTCGCCGATCTGGTGGCCGAGATCGCGGCCGCATCGGGCGACCAAGCCCAGGGCATCCAACAGGTCAACGCCGCTGTCTCGGAGATGGACAAGGTCACCCAGCAGAATGCCGCCAATGCCCAGGAATCCGCCAGCGCTTCCGAGGAGCTCAGCGCCCAGGCCGAACAGATGCAGTCCATGGTAGACCGTCTCGTTCGCCTGGTGGAGGGACCGTCCGCCGGTGCGCGGGGGCAGCACGCCGCCTACGAAGCAAAGGGCGCCGGTGAGATGGGCACAGATAAAGGCCGCCCGTTGTCAATCGGCACCGCCGCAACCGCCGACGATGTCTTCCCCTTGTCGGCGGATATGGATCAATTCTGAGAGCCTGCCCATCGGGAGAGCGCCCCCGGGACGCTCTCCCATTTATCCCGTCCATCCGGCCACCCCGCTCAAACGGCAGTTTGGACGCTTCACCGGCCCTCTTTATTCGTGCCCGGGGCCGCTGTGGATAAATTACCGCGCCGGCGTTTCCCGATTCCCCGGCCGCAGGCCGAGGGAACGGATAAGTCCAAATATTTCAAGCGGTGGAAACGTTCCTCCCAGCGTCGGCGGACAGCTTCCCGCCCCGCCGAACATGCCGTCTTTTGTCACCCCGATTGACAATATGCGGCACCCGCCAGGGTCTTCTTGTGCCCTAAGCGGCTATGTCCCACTAAATATTGATGTTTTCGGCCCCGCCCTGCATGGTATGCATCTTGCGAAGCATCATGGTCGAATTACCGGTCCGCTGTCATTTGCGCGACGGACTCCCCGGGGCTGGCCGTACGGTCAGCGCGAAAAAGGCATTCGGCTCCATATCGAGGGCACGGTAATTCCCTGCAATGGCCGCTTGCAGACACTTGCACCGCTCTATCATCTTCCCCATTGAACTGCAGCGCATGGCCTCCAGGTACAACCAGCCCACGAACAGCGGGACTGGGTGCTTACCGCCCTATGTAATGGAGGAAGCACAACATCGTGTCCGTCATGACCTGACGCCGTGCTTCACGACCGATCAAGCAACCCGAGTGACGAAAGGAGTTGGAATATGTCTTCCGGCTGGAAAAAAGTTTTGCTGGGCCTGTCGATGCTGTCGCTTTTTTTCCTGACGGCTTGTGCGACCAGCGGGGGAATCCCCAGCAATTACGATCAGCGGGCCGCCCGCGCCGCTGAGCTGCAGTCCGTGCTGCTCCTGACACCCGACATCAAGGTCAACTCGTTGAGTGCCGGCGACGTCAAGGAGGAAATGCCCGAGTGGTCCGAGCAGGCCCGCCGTCTCGTCATCCAGACGGTCAAGAACGAAATGGCGGCCCGGGGCCGCAAATTGAAGATTCTCGATCCCCAAACCCGCTACCGCAAGACCGTCGACGCGGTCAAGGACCTGCATCTCGCCGTCATGAGCAGCATTTACGACCACACGATCTACGCACCGGGCAACATGAATGTCTTCCCACAGCGGATCGAGCACTTCGACTACTCTGTCGGATCGGTCGAAAAACTTCTCAAGGCCTACAAGGTGGACGGGATGCTGATCATCCGCGGCGAGGACAATATCTCCACGTCCGGCCGCAAGGCCCTTGGCGTCGTCTCCGCGCTGAACCCTTTCAGCCAGGGCCAGATGGGCGGCATGACCTTTCTGGAGGTCACCCTGACCGACGCCCGCGGCGATATTCTGTGGTTCGCCCTCAAGTGGAACGCGGGCGATTACGACCTGCGCGATGACGAAGAGGCCGTGCAGTTCGTCCACGATACGTTCGAGGACTTCGGAGGGGGCGACTCATGACACCCAGGATCCGTTTTGCGCTTCTGATTCCGCTTCTGGCGTTTCTCGGTCTTGCCGGGTGCGCCTCGACGAATTTGCAGCCGGTCACATCGAGCGATTATCAGCCGGTGGCGGAGGAACATCGGATTCACAGGGTCTGCGAGCAGGAGCAGCAGCAGCTGGCCGATAGCGAGATGGTCTATCACAACCAGAAGCTCTCGGACTATCTGAACCGGGTTGCCCTGCGGGTTCTGCCGGATGAGGCCCAGAGCCGGATCGCCATCGAAATCCTTGTGATCAACAACCCCTACAGCAACGCTTTCGCCTATCCCAACGCCAAGGTCTACGTCCATACCGGCATCCTGGCGCGGATGGAGAACGAGGCGCAGCTGGCGACCCTTCTGGGGCACGAAATGGCCCACGTGACCCACCGCCACCTGCTGCGGGAGCGGCGCCACCTGCGCAACAAGGCCGCGGGGCTTGCCTCTTTCAAGGCCACGCTGGGCAGCGTGCCGCTGGTCGGCGAACTCTCCTCGGCCCTGGGCGAGTTGGGCACCATGGCCTCGGTTTCCGGCTACTCTCGCGACCTTGAGACCGAAGCCGACAACATTGGATTCGAGTGGATGGTGGCAGCGGGCTACGATCCGTATGAATCTCCCAAGCTGTTCACGCATCTGATGGCGGAGATGGAAGCCGAAGCGCAAGCCGAACCGTTTTTCTTCGGCAGCCATCCCAAACTGGCGGACCGCCAGTCCAACTACCAAAGCCTGCTGGCGGCCGGAGCCTACCCCCGGGGCGGCACGGTCAAACGCGAAATTTATGCCAAAGCCGTGGCGCCGGCGATCTATGAAACCGCCCGTCTGGATCTCAAGGCCGGACGCTATGCCAAGGCCGAAAAGGGGCTCAAACGCTACATGCAGATCTATCCCCGCAGTGGCCGGGCGCATTATCTTCTGGGCGAAGTCTACCGGCAGCGCAACGACGGGAATGACATTCACAACGCGCTCAAATACCTCAGCCGGGCCACCAAGCTCAATCGGAAACATGCCGAGGTCTATCGCTCCATCGGTATCGTCTACATGAACCAGCAGGACAAACAAGCCGCCCGCCGGGCCTTCCGGTCCTATCTCAAGTGGGCGCCCCAGGCCATGGACCGGGAGTTTATCCTGGATTACATCCGCCAATTGGAACAGGAGTAGAGGAAAGAACCATGCGCAAGGTATTCATTGGCATCGCGACCATACTGCTGTTGACCGGGTGCATCAAACGCCCCTGGAATCCGACCCCGACAACCGAACACGCCGCGGCTTCGCAAAATGTCCGGCTGCATCTGCCGGATGGCTGGATGCTCAGCAGCCGGGAGGATATTCTGCTGGTGACGCGCGATGGGGTGCTGCTTCAGAATGTCATCGTGGCGGCCGTCCACGTGGACGAGGAATTGAAATATACCCACAAGCGGTTCAAGCCGGGCATGCAACCCCTGGAGCAGGCCGGCGTTATTCTCGACAATATGGCCTCGAACCCCAATCGCTTCGCCTTCAAGGTCCAGAGTAAAAAACCGGCCAGGATCGCCGGTCGCAAGGCATTCCGCACCGAAGTGGCCTTCAAGGACAAGGACGGCCTCCAGTACCGAGGTATCCTTTACGGCTTTATGCAGAATGAATGGTTTTATCTCGTGCGCTACGTGGCCCCCGAACGGCACTACTTCGCGCGCGACAAGGCGGCGTTTGAAACGATCGTCCGCAGCATGCGGCTCATGGTTTGACCCGGGAATCGGTAGCGCCGAAAAAAGCGGGAGGTAGAGGGGGCTTTGTCCTTCGCGCCGAAGCGCCCCCGCCGAAGTTGGACATGCATTAATCTATCGAACCATCAGGAAGGCATAACGGTCCATTTTCTGATCGTAGTCCGTGCGCACGTTGATGTCGAAACCGAACGATCGCACCGTGGCGTAGACATCCACCGCCATGGCCTCCGGCGACGGCCGGGCCATGCGCGGCTGTGTGCAGGTCTCGCGCCGGCCGGTGCACTCTTTGCAGAAACAGCAGGAATCCATGAAGAGCAGAAACGCGCGCTCGAAGCCGGCCAGGAACACGGCGCGTTCGAGCTTGACCAGGCGGGCGTTGATTTTGGCCGACCAGGCGTGCCGGTCTTCGGGCTTTTCCATCCGTCCCTCGAAATGCAGAATGATGGCGTCCCGATACTCCCGGAAGAAACGCTCGCACGCCTCCACCGGAGGGGTATTGGGCGGGCAGGCCCCGCCGCGCCCGTATTCGCCGCAGCCGAACATGCATTTCATCCGCACCCATTGAGCCACGATGATTTTATGGGGATCGATCCACTTGTAGTCGTCATAACCGTGCGCCTGCAGCAGCGTGTCGATGGCTTGGCGCTGCTCGGCTCGCAGGGCTGTTTGATTTGCGCTCATTTTCTTTGGCTCCGGAAACGGGCCGCACCGCGACCGGTTTGACGCGCCTACCGGCTAGTTCGCCTCCTGCAGGTTTTTCTGCTGCAGTCTGGCGGTCCGCAATGCTTCGCTGATGTCGGCATTGTCGGGGTCGAGAACGAGATAATCTTCCCACAGGGCAATCGAACGGTCGAGGTCGCCCTGGCGGTAGGCCTGGAATCCCTGTCGGAACAGCGTCCGCTTGCAGTAGGTCCGCTTCTCTTCGAGCTCGGTGCGGGACAAAGCGAGATCCGGTTCGAACCCCTCGAAGCGCGCGAAGTTTTTCAAAAGGATATTGTAGGTCTTGCCCGCCTCACCGATGGCCTGCCGCTCCAGGGCCTGATCCGCGGCGGTGGCCATTTCTTCCAGGCTCGCGGTGTAGGACTCGACCAACATGGCGTCGTGGGGGGCACGGCGGTAGGCGGCGTGATAGGTGTCGATGGCTTTCTGGTAGTCGCCGGCCTGCATGCAGCGCCGGGCCCGATCGATGCTCGGTCGCATGTCGGGCGGTGCCTTCGTGGCCCGGGCGGGCGGTTTGTCAGGGGTATGCGAGGCAAACCACTGCTGGGTATCCGCGCAGGACACCAGGGCGGCGAAAAGCAAGGCGAGTGCGGCCGCCTTTGGTCCGCTCGCGATCATCCCGCGGCTCCTGCGGCCGCGAGCGGTGCCGTCCGATCGCACTCCGCTTCGAGTACGTCCTTGAAAACGGCCACCAGCTCCGGTCGGAACTGGGTTCCCGCCATGCGTTCGATCCGGAGCAGGGCCTCCTCCCGGAAGATGGCCCGGCGGTAGGGTCGGTCCGAAGTCATGGCATCGTAGGCATCTGCAATGGCGATGATGGCGGCAAACTGGGGAATCGCCTCCCCCGCCAGACCGTCGGGATAGCCCTGACCGTTGTGCCATTCGTGGTGGTGGCGGGTGGAAGGGATGTATTTGGTCAGTGAAGGCGCCCAGCTGAGGATGTCGGCGCCGTAGGCCACATGCTTCATCATCTCCTTGAATTCGCTCTGGTTGAGTTTGGCCGCCTTGAGCAAAATGGCATCGGGCGTCTTGATCTTGCCGACGTCGTGAAGCAGGCAGGCCACCTCCAGTTCACGCAGTTCGGTATCGACGAGCCCGAGCCGGCGGCCCATGCCGAGGGATAAATGCGCCACCCGGGCCGAGTGGCCGTGGGTGTATGAATCGCGCGCATCGATGGCCGCCGCCACAACTTTCACCATGGAAACGTAAGCCTCTTCAAGGTCGTGGGCATAGCGTGTGAGCTTCCCGCGCTGGGCGGTGATCAGCGCCGTCATTTCGTTGAAATTTCGGGTCAACTGGCCCAACTCGTCCTGCGAGTAGACGCGGAGGGGACTTTGGGCGGTGCCGCTTTTCATTTCCTCGACGCCCACTGAAAGTTCACGAATGGGCCGGATCAGAAAAAGCGCCAGGAGCGAACTGACGCAAACCCCCACGGCGACGATGGTGCCAAAGACGATCAGCACCATGCGGCTGACATTTTGCTGGGCCCCGAGGAGAATGGATTTATCCATCCCGATAATAACGCTGCCGAGGGATTTGTTCATAAAGACGATGGGCGCGCGGATTTCAAAAATTGGGCTGGCGTCTCGGATGATTTCCGTCACCACGGTCCCGTCGTCCGCCTCGCTGAAGCGCCTGCCTTTGATGACGGGTCTGGTCTCCCCGATCATCTCGGGGTCGCTGTGGACAACGGTTCGCATGTCGGGATCGACGATGGCCACGTACAGCATGTCGCTGTTGGCGTCTTTGGCCTTGTAGACAAGATTGTCCAGGCCCAGCAGGTCATGGGCCAGAAGATTGTAGCCGGCCGAAGCCGCAATGCTCTTGCCGACGGAGGCCCCCCTCTTGATGATCTCGTTCAGAATGTAGTTGTTCATGATATGAACAGTCACCATCGAGAGAACAAACGAGGTGCTCGTCAGAAGGATCACTACGAAAAAGGCGATCTTGAAACGCAGGCTGGCGGAACGGTAGCGACGCCGCAGGCGACGCCAAAATGTCCTGGCACCGGCCCACATGAACTGATGGCCGGAGAAGGTCTTGTTTTTCAAATGGCGCCATCGCGCTGACATCTTGCCCTCCCGCCGCAGCGGATACGGCACTTTCGCCTTCCGAGTCCCTTGCCGCGAATTTCTTGCTGGGGTCATGGCCGGCATCGCCATTTCGAACCGCCCTGAATTTCTATCAGGAAAACGCCTGGGTGACAAGGATGCGCCCGATCCGGCCCCGAAGCCGCAGCGGCCGGTGCAACGGATCCGCCGCGACGCACCCTGTCGAGGGACCGACGGCCATGAATCACCAACTATCTTTACAAGCATATAAGCCCAACAATGACAAATTTTGTCACTAAACTGACAAAATTTGTCATGTGTGCACGTTTATATACTTCATGTGTTACATATAAGTTACCAAAGATGTTCACAATTTCATTCAGGGCCAATATGGCATTGTAATTGCTGATTCCGTGTGTGGTTGGGACCACGGTTGGCAACACGTGCCCTTTTTCGTCAGTTACTCGGATCGACACTCAAGGATAAGAAAATGAAATCGAAACCCATTTCACTCGGCCTCCTGCTCCTGTTCCTGTTCCTGTTCGCCGCGACGCCCTCATGGGCCTCCTATGTGCTCAGTCCGACCGATATCGTCCATAACGATGCCGGCACCTATGGTGCCTCGTGGCCTGAAATCAATATGATCAATGGCTCCGGATTGGAGGGCAACCCATTTACCAGCGGCGTCACGGACTGGGACACCTATTTTGCCGGGGACCCGACGCACAATACCGGCGGCAACTATGCATGGTTCTCTGACGCCACGAATCTTAACGGCACCCTGACCTACGACCTGGGCGGCACCTGGTTCATCGACAAGATCGCGCTCTGGAACGAAAGCTATGCCGGCGTCAGTCATTTTGAAGTCTGGTTTGACGACGATACCGATCGCAGCAATGGGTATGTCGTCGGTGGGACCGGGAACCCTGCACCTGCCGCCGATCTCGTTCCGTCCTATTCCGCGGAGATCTTCGATCTGGGGGGGTCCTTTGAAGCGACCTATGTTCATCTTCATCTGACCGGCTTCGATAAGGGTTGGGGGGAATTGATCTCCATCGGAGAATTGGCGTTTTCCGCTTCCGCCACCCCGGCGCCGGCGCCGCCGGCCGTGTTCCTGCTTTTTTCCGGCCTTCTGGGGCTTGCATCGTACCGCCGGTTCAACCGCTAACGTAGCGTCGATTTGTTTCAATTCAGGGCCAAGGGCGGGGCGGCATCCCCCCGCCCTTGGCGCCGTTCCGGGCCGGGAATTCCTCCTGCCTGAAAAGCGCTTCAGGCCCCTTGCGACCGTGACGGGGTCAAGGCGCTGGCATCTCGTCTGTCCCATTCGCATGGTTCCCCGAAGGCGCGTCAAGACCGCTTGCCGTCTCTCTTTTACTGGCGGTCCTATGCCTACCCCCAGATCGCGGCAGCGGCTTAAGGCGGGCGATCGCCATGCTTGATCCAAATACCGGGCGAACGGGGGCCGTTCATATTTTTCACGGACATTGGACGCCATCCGGCTTGGCGTTCCTGCACCGGCCGCCGATACACGATCAGACGTATCGGGCAGCCGCTCATGCGCCGGCGACAGGCGGTAACTGCGGTCGTCACGGAGCAGGCTGAAATCCTTCTGCGGATCGTCGACATGGCCGATGAGGGCGTATGCGACCATCTGCCGCGATAACGCCTCTTTGAAGTCGCCGGCCCTGGCGGCATGAGGATATGTACCCCAACGGTATGAAGGCCTGGCGGAAGCTAACGTGCGGCCGATGGGCGATGGGCTCCCAGATAGATGGCCAGCAGGGCAAGCAGCACACCGGTCCAGTTCAGAAGACTCGTGGGGCGGTGGAAGAAAAGCACGTCCCAGACGAACGCCAGGGCCGGCTGCAGCAGGAGAATCAACCCCGAAAGCGAAGCGCGGATATGCGGCAGGGCGTTGGTGATCAGGAGCCAGCCGGCAAACTGGCTGCCGAAGCCCAAGGCGACCAGGGCGAGCAGCGACTGGCCGCCGGGTATGGCGAAGCTTGCCCCGAGGCGCAAGATCTCGAGCGCCAGGAAAGCGGCCGTCGCAAGTGAAACCATAGCGAGCACGCTGAAGAATGTGACGCCCTGCTGCTCGCCCTGGAGTTTACGGATGGAGAGCAAGAACCCAGCGTAGCAGGCGGCCGCAGCCAGGCCGCACAGGACGCCCTTTCGGTAATCGGCCTCCAGCGGCGACCCGCCGACGCCCACCACCAGAAAAAGGCCCAGCAACGCCAGCGGTACCGACGCCAGGAAAGTGAGACGCAGTCGCTCCCCCATGAAGACCACCCCGACGGCGGCCAGGATGAAGACCTGGAAATTGGGCAGGATGGTGCCAAGCCCCGGTCCCACATAGTGCACGGCGTAGTGGTAGAAAGCCAGATCCAATGCGAAGAAAAGCCCGCAGAGCAAGCCTCGGGAGAGGAAGCGCCTGTCCCGCCAGGAGTTTTCGCGCTTCAACAGGACCACGACCAGCAGAATCAGTCCGCCGAAGAACACGCGGTAGAAGGCCGAGACGACAGGGGCCACGTGGCTGACCTTGACCCAGACGCCCGAGAAGCTGATCATCACGGCGCCGACCAGCAGGTGCGGCAGCGCGTTGCTTTTGTTGGGGGTCAACATGGCGGCGCCTTCGTCCAAGGGAGGTTGGGGGAAAAACCGATCATTACTGCATTTCAGTGCCCGCTGCAAACCGATTCGGGGGACCGTCCGTATCCGGCAGGCGATCAACACGCCGGGCGGTGAACCCCAAACCACGCTTGCGCTCACGCCGTCACAAAGGCTATAGGCCCCTGGGAGCTGTATGGCGCGGAATCGCCTGGCAATGCAATGACGCACGGCAAGACGCTAAATGCGGAATCGCCTGGCAATGCAATGACGCACGGCAAGACGCTAAATTCGGAAGGCGACGGATGAAAACTGCGGGTATCACACCGGGTCCGCCCCTGCGGGCGGCCTGGACGGTCTGGGGGCTGGGCGCCTCGTTCTATCTGCTGGCTTTTTTCCAGCGCGTGGCCCCGGCCGTGATGACCGACGCCCTGATGCGTGAATTCCAGATCGGGGCCGCCGCCCTGGGCAATCTTTCGGCCCTGTATTTCTACAGTTACGTGGCCATGCAGATCCCCACAGGCATCATCGCCGACCGCTGGGGGCCACGGCGTCTTTTGAGCCTGGGGGCCCTGGCGGCGGCCTGCGGCACCCTCATTTTTGCGCTGGCGCCGGACATGATGCTGGTGGGCCTGGGACGTTTCCTGATCGGCGGGTCGGTGGCTGTGGCTTTCGTGGGCTGCCTGCAGCTGGCCAACAACTGGTTTCCGCCGCGGCTCTACGGGATGGTAGCCGGCATGGCATTGTTGGTGGGGGTCATCGGCGCGGTCTGTGCCGGACCGCCTTTAAGGCTGGGTGTCGACGCCTTCGGTTGGCGCGCCACCATTCTGGTGTCGGGACTGGCCACGATCCTGGTCGCGGCAGCCATCTGGGTTTTCGTTCGAGACCACCCCTACGAAAAGGGCTTCACCGGACCGCTGCCAACGGCTGACATCGATTCACCGGCCGCACCCGTATCCATCCTGACGGGCATACGCACGGTCCTGCGCTACCCCAACACAATCCTGCTCTTTCTGATCCCCGGCGGCGTGGTCGGACCGGTGCTGGCCTTCGCGGGCCTGTGGGGCGTGCCCTACCTTACCACCCACTACGGCCTGCCCCCTGCCCGGGCCGCGGTGCTAACCACTGCCCTTCTGGTGGCCTGGGCGATCGGGGGGCCTGTTCTGGGATGGTTATCGGATCGCACCGGGCGCCGCAAACACCTCTATATAGGGGGATGCGCCGCCGCTCTGGCGTGCTGGTCCGCGATCGTTTTCATCCCCCGCCTGTCCCTGCCGGTACTGGTCGTCCTTATCGTCCTGGCGGGTTTGAGTTCGGGCTGCATGATCATCAGTTTCGCGTTTGCCAAGGAGTCGGTACCGAGGCACCTGTCCGGAACCGCCACCGGAATCACCAACATGGGCGTGATGATGGGGCCGACCCTGCTGCAACCCGCCATCGGATGGGTGCTCGACCGGCACTGGACAGGCATTCTCGATCAGGGGGTTCGCGTTTACGGCCTCGACGCCTACCGGGCCGGATTCGCCCTGATGATGGTCTGGGCGGCACTCTCGGTGATTCTACTCGTCTTCACACGCGAGACCCACTGCAAGCCGCTTGATTGAGCTACAGGTTCACGAGCCGTGCCTGCCACGAACACCCCCAAGCAAACTAACCGGTGATCGCCGATTGACCGTTCATTCGAGTTTTCCTCGACCTCGTGCGGCAAATGGGTTTCAAACGATGCGCGCGTCTAGACGATACCATTGCACACCGGGCCGGGAAGTTGACACCGTTATGGATAAAATTCCAAGATCATTAAATATTGTTATAAAACTAAAGATTTCTTGCGTCCGGCGGATACCTTTATTAGGCTGTTTATAGCGCAGTTACGATCCTAGCCGGCGCTGTGCGCCTCGCAGGACCCCGATACACCGAAAATCAGGGTTGCCCACAGGGCTGCAGGACCCGTCCGGCCAGACGATCCCCCTTAAGATTACGACAGATGAGTCGAGCCATGAAGCGCGAAATCAGCGGCCGGATCACAAGCACCCTTTTGATGTACGTCAGGGAAAACAACAACGGCTCCCTGGGAGGGTTGCTTGACGGCCTCGAGGTGGGTGAAGCGTTCCTCTCCGATGCCAACAACTGGGTTTCCCATGCTTTCCTGCAGCTTCTCTACACCCGCATGATCGACATCTTGAAAGACCCCAATGCCGTCTACAAGATGGCTCTGGCCTCCGAGCGCTTCGAATCCATGGGGTTGCTCGATCGCGTCGCCCGCTTGTTGGGCAACCCCAAGCTGATCTACCGGGCGGCTCCCCATTACAACAGGCTGCTGAAGCTCAACGGTGACGTGATCATTCACGAACTGGGGGACAACTGGGTCACCCTCGAGGACCGCTACCACAACAGCGCCCAGAAAACGCGCCATGACTGCGACTATACCCGTGCGATCCTGGCGGGCATCCCCACGGTGTTCGGGCTGCCCCCGGCCCGGGTGGAAGAAATCGAATGCCAGGTGCCCTCAGACGTCTACGGTTCGAGGATCTGGTCGGATCACCCGCGCCAGGACAGCGGCGGATGCCTCTACCGTGTCCAATGGCAGGCGAGCGGAGGTCTTACTTTCTGGAAGCGCCTGTTTCGGCGGCGGGTCGTTTACCGCCAGGCGATCGAGGACCTTCTGGATGCCAACCAGCGCATCCAGGAAAAATACGACGAAGCCAAAAAACTGACCGAGGATCTCAGGATTTCTGAAAAGCGCTACCGCCTGCTGGCCGAAAACGTCACCGACATCATCTGGACCCTCGATCTGGCCACGCTGAAATTCGACTACCTGAGCCCGTCGGTCGAGCGCATCCGCGGATTCACGCCGGAAGAAGCCCAGGCCCTGAGCCTCGAAGCGTCCATGGCCCCCGCCTCGCTCGATATGGTCAACGGCGTGCTGGCGGAGGAACTGGCACGGGAGCGGGAACCGGGCATGAACCCCAACCGCACACGCACGATCGAAATAGAGCATTCCTGCAAGGACGGCTCTTATGCCTGGTCCGAAGTCACCACGACATTCATCCGCGATGACCAGGGCAAAGCGGTCGGCATCATGGGCGTCAGCCGGGACATTGCTGAGCGAAAAACAGCCGAGGCCGAGGCGCGGGAACTGGCTTCCCAGCTCAATCGGGCCCAGAAAATGGAGGCGATTGGTCGACTGGCCGGCGGCGTGGCCCACGATCTCAACAACATTCTCAGCGGGCTGGTGGGCTATCCGGACCTGCTGCTCATGGAGCTGCCCGCGGACAGCCCGCTGCGGCCCACGGTCGAGACCATCCAGCAGTCCGGGCAGCGGGCGGCGGCCATCGTACAGGATCTTCTGACCCTTGCCCGGCGCGGCGTGGACGTCAACGAAATCGTGAGCCTGAATGCGGTCATCACCGACTACCGCTACTCCCCCGAATTTGCCAAACTGCAGTCCGACTACCCCAAGATCTGTTTTGACTGGCTGCTTGGCGATGACCTAATGAACATCAGGGGGTCACGCGTCCATTTGTCCAAGGTGGTGATGAACCTGATGGCCAATGCCGCCGAGGCCATGCCGGCCGGTGGCCGCGTCGCCATCGCTACGACCAATCGCTACGTGGACCACAGCCTGTCCGCCAACGAGCCCATTCCCGAAGGCGAATTTATCTGCCTGAGCGTCACCGACGAGGGCGTGGGCATCGCCGCAGAAGACCTCAAGCGCATCTTCGAGCCGTTCTACACGAAAAAGAGCATGCAGCGCAGCGGCACAGGGCTGGGCATGACCGTCATTTGGGCCACGGTCAAGGATCACAACGGCTATATCGATGTCACCAGTCGCGAGGGTTCGGGAAGCTGCTTCGAGATTTACCTGCCGGCCACGCGCGAGGAGATCGCCACATCGCCTGCGCATCCGGTGCTCGAGGACTATGTGGGGGATGAAGCCATTCTGGTGGTGGACGACGTCGCCGAACAAAGGGAGATCGCCCGTAAAATGTTGAGTCGCCTGGGCTATGATATTGCCACGGCATCCAGTGGCGAGGAAGCGGTCGACTATCTGAAAGACCGGCGGGTCGATCTGGTGGTGCTGGACATGATCATGCCGCCGGGAATCGACGGGCTGGAGACCTATCGTCGCATCAGTGCTCACCACCCGGGGCAGAAGGCCGTGATCGCAAGCGGCTTCTCCGAAAACGAGCGCGTGGCCGAACTCCAGCGTCTGGGCGCCGGTGAATATCTGCGCAAGCCCTACACGCTGGAGAAGATCGGGATGGCCGTAAGACGCGAACTCGACCGCCCCTGACAAGCGCCGTCGGGGCGATCGTTCTCTCGAGCCCGCTGTTGCCCTCAACCCGGGTACAGCGGTCAGCGCGCCATCCTGAAATTGGCATCGACCTGCTGCCAATCGATCACATTGAAAAAGGCCTCGATATATTCGGGGCGCCGGTTCTGGTATTTGAGATAGTAGGCGTGTTCCCAGACATCCAGCCCCAGGACGGGCTGGTGCCCCGAACTGAGTGGGCTGTCCTGGTTGGCGGTGGTTGTGATTTCCAGTTCACGGCCGTTCCAGACCAGCCAGGCCCAGCCGCTGCCGAACAGCAGGGCCGCGGCGTTCGCGAATTCGGTACGGAACGGGTCCAGCCCGCCCCATTTGTGGTTGATGGCCTCCACCACCTCGCCTTTCGGGTCGACATTTTTTTTCAGCAGAGTCCAGAAAAAGGAATGATTGGCATGGCCGCCCCCGTGGTTGCGAACGGCCGTGCGGACGGCCTCGGGCACGGTGTCGAGGGCGGCGACCAGGTCCTGTACTGAGGCTTCCTGCAGAACCGGGTGATTCTCCAGGGCCGCGTTCAGCTTGTCGACATAGGTCTGATGGTGTTTGGTGTGGTGTATTTCCATGGTGCGGGCATCGATATAGGGCTCCAGGGCGTCATAGGCATAGCCCAAATCGGGCAGTGTGTGGTTCATGATTGGACCTCCATTTATAATCAAACTGCACGGAACGTGTGCAGGCCTGTCGTTTATTTTACCCCGCCGGAATCGCCGCGCGATCCCACCGACGTCCGGCAGGAGCATTAACCTAATGCCCATCGTCAATCCCGCAACCGCGAAGCGGCCGGGCGTCCTCATTTTCTTGTTTCCCGAGACCCCATGGCAATCGATCCGGAGCCCGTGGCGGTGCCCCGCGGCCATGGCCGGCCGCCGCAAGGGGGAGCGCAATCGAACGGGCTTTAAAAATCGGTGAGCATCCGCCGGGTTCATGCCTGACGATCGTATACGCAAGGCAGAGCGATGCGCGGCACCAGCCCTCCCGCCGCATCGGCGGGCAAACGCTCCCCCCGGCCAACGACCAGCACCCCCCCGGGACGCAGGTGCGCAAGCACCGGCGGCAGCGTCTGGATTTGGGCCGGGAGGTTCAGATAGGTCAGGAGATTGTTGCGCAGCAGCACCAGATGGAAAGCGGTCCGGACAGGCAAATAGCCGATATCACAACACAACCATTCGATATTCGATTGAAGTTCGGGGCGGACGCGGTAGCGCCGCCCGCCGCGCAGGGGTGTGAAAAAACGTGCCAGCTGCCGGGCATCCAGTTCGCGGCAACTGCTTTGCGGGTACACGCCCTCCCGGGCCCGTTGCAGTACGGCGGGGTTGAGGTCCGTGGCCAGAACATTCAGCCGGACGGGGGGACCGCCCACCATGTCGCCGGCCGTCCGGGCGCTGATGGCCAGGCTGTAGGCTTCCTCCCCGCAGGCGCAGCCGGCCGACCAGGCCTGAAGCGGGGCCCCGAATCGGCGGACAAGATCGGGCAGGATGCCCCCGGCCAGGTTGTCCCAGAATGCCCGGTCGCGCATGAAACGGCTGATCGGAACGCTCAGCCGCCGCAGGCACTCACGGCGTTCGCGCGGCGAGGCCTCGACGGCCGCAAGATAATCCGTCAGGTCACGACAGCCCAAAAACAGCATGTGACGTCGCAGCCGCTTTTTGACGCCTTTGCGCACGCGCCGGTAGCCTTCCCGGGAAAATCCGAAATGGTCAAGCAAACGGTGGAAACGATGGTCGTCCATGGCTTGCGTTCCTTGCATCCAAGGGCTCAGGTGCTTAATATTCAGCACCATGAAGACGCACAATGAAAAAATACCGAATCCAGCCGAAATCGAAAAGGAAATCGGCGATTTCCTTTCCAAAAAATTCGGTGAGAACGTCAAAGTGGTCTCACCCCTGATGGTCACCGACCCGGACGATCTGGGAGCCGCGGACAAGCCCGCCCGAAGCAGGACCAAGATCCAATTCGACCTCAAACCCGAAGACCTGATCGCGTACCTGGACCGCTACATCGTACGCCAGGACGAGGCCAAGGCGGTTTTGGCCACCAAGATTTGCACGCATTTCAATCGCATCGCCCGGGCCCAGCAGGAGGGCGACGCAGCGCGCGACATGGTGGGGCGCATCAAGAACAACGTTCTTCTGGTGGGACCCACCGGGGTGGGCAAGACCTATATTGTCCGGCTGATCGCCAAACGCATCGGCGTGCCTTTTGTCAAAGGCGACGCCACCAAGTTCAGTGAAACCGGCTACGTGGGCGGCGACGTCGAGGATCTGGTGCGCGACCTCGTGCGGGAGGCCAACGACGATATCGAACTGGCCCAGCACGGAATCATCTATATTGACGAGATCGACAAAATCGCGGGATCGCGCAACATCATCGGGGCGGACGTCTCACGATCGGGCGTTCAGCGGGCGCTGCTCAAACCCATGGAAGAAACAGAGGTGGACCTGAAGGTGCCCCATGATCCTATCGCCATGATCCAGGAAATCGAACGCTACCGCAAAACCGGCAAGCAGGAAAAACGCTCGGTCAACACCGGCAATATCCTGTTTATCATGAGTGGGGCGTTCAACGAGCTTGGGGAGATCATTCGGAAACGCGTGGCCCGCCAGGGAATTGGTTTTGGGGCGGATTTGAAAACCGACCGCCCAGCGGACGCCCTGTTGCGCCAACTCAAATCCGAGGACCTGACCGCATTCGGCTTCGAATCGGAATTCGTCGGTCGCCTGCCGGTACGAACGGTGCTGAGCACGCTGGACGAAAACGACCTCTACGCCATCCTCAACAATCCCAGCAACCCCATCGTGATCGGCAAGAAGCTCGACTTTGCCGCCTACGGCATTGATATCAAGTTTGCTGACGATGCGCTGCGCCTGCTGGCCCGTGAGGCCCATGCCGAAAATACCGGGGCCCGCGGCCTGGTGAGTGCGGTGGAACGCGCGCTCCTGCCTTTCGAAACCCGCTTGCCCTCCACCGGCATCCGCAAGTTTCCGGTGACCGTGGATGTCATCCAGAACCCACGGGACACGCTTGAACGCCTGGGCGTTGAAGCCGGCAGACGCGAAGCCGAACAGAACTTCGAACGTCTGCGCGAAGCTGAAAAAGATGCCATCCGGGCCTACATCCGCGACAACCGCCGGATTTTGGCCAACCGATACAACCTTACCCTGACGCCGTCGCGGCTGGATATTCTGGCCACTTCATATGTCAACCAGATTCTGGACATTGGCCAAGTGTTTGAGGACGTCAAATCGAGCTATGACGAAATCAAGAAAATCGAGTTGGATTTTTTTAAGGCCCACGACATCAACATTGTTCTCGAGGAAGACGCTATTGACTTCGTCATGGAACTGCTTGTAGACAAGGCGGTTACTCTGGAGGCTTTCGCCCGTCAGCTGGCTGTCGATTTCGAACTGGGTCTGAAGTTGGTGGTGGAAAAAACCGGCAAGCACCGGTTTTTCCTCAACCGTCAGGCCCTTCGCGAGCCGGAGCCGTTCATCAGCGGGCTGATCCGCAACGGCATGCCCTCCCCCACGCCATCGGCATAAGAAAGGTATCTGCTTAAATGATCGGTATTTCGAAGCTCTATTGCGGCACGGTGGAACCGTCCGACGCTCTGCGCTACGGGCGTCATTCCGGACAGATGCCATCACACCTGCTGCAGTTCTCCAAGGACAAAAAGCCAGTCGTCGTCTGGAATATGACCCGTCGTTGCAACCTCAAATGCGTCCACTGCTACGCCCAGGCCAAAGACCAGGCCTTTGACAACGAACTGACCACCCAAGAGGGCAAGGCCCTGATCGACGACCTGGCCCGGTTCGGCTCGCCCGTGATGCTCTTTTCGGGAGGGGAGCCCCTGATGCGCCCTGACCTGCCCGAAATGGCCGAATATGCCGTCAGCAAGGGCATGCGCGCGGTGATCTCCACCAACGGCACCCTGATCACCAGGGACATGGCCCATACCCTTAAGGAAATCGGCCTCTCCTACGTGGGCATCAGCCTGGACGGCATGCAGGAGATTCACGATCGCTTCCGAGCCGTCAAGGGCTGCTTCGAAGACGCCCTGCAGGGCATCCGCAACACCCAGGAAGCCGGCATCAAGGTGGGCCTGCGCTTTACCATCAACAAATTTAACGTGGGCGACATACCGGCTGTCTTCGACCTGCTCGAGGAAATGGACATCCCCCGGGTCTGTTTTTATCACCTGGTCTATGCCGGACGCGGCTCCCGCTTGGTCGAAGACGACCTGACCCACGAGGAAGCCCGCCGAGCGGTCGACCTGATCATCGACCGCACCAAGGACCTGCACGAGCGGGGCAAACCCAAGGAAGTGCTCACCGTGGACAACCACGCCGACGGACCCTATCTCTACATGCGCATGAAACAGGAGGATCCCGAGCGGGCGGCCGAGATCCTGGAACTGCTCAAGATGAACGAAGGCAACAATTCGGGCCGCGGCATCGGCTGCGTAAGCTGGGACGGCCAGGTGCACGCCGACCAGTTCTGGCGCCACCACAGCTTCGGCAACGTCAAGGACCGTCCCTTTTCCGAAATCTGGACCGACATGTCCGATCCGCTGCTGAGCAAACTTAAAAACAAGAAGGAATATGTCACCGGACGCTGCGCCACCTGCCAGTGGCTCAACATCTGCGGCGGCAACTTCCGCGTACGTGCCGAGGCGGTCAGTGGCGACGTATGGGCCCCCGACCCGGCCTGCTACCTGACGGACGAAGAGATCAGCGAAAGCATTTAGTGTGCGCCCACAAACGGCATATTTTGGCCCAGGCCAGCGTTCTCGTGCTTCCAAATTCCTCGACGTAGATAATTACGCCTGCGGTTTAGAAAGCACTGCGGCCTTGGCCTGAACCATAATCTACCGTTTGTGGACCCACACGGTATACTCATTTTTCTTTAGACCGGTTGCACCACCTCTGGTTTTGCCGTGCATGTAATCGGAGTCTGAAAAAAAATTTGATTGTGAAGCTCAGATGACCCTCCTTGCAAGCAAACCATTCTGATGGCATTAAATGTCACGAGGTTTACTTCCCTTTGTCCCGCGCCGAGCATCGCGATATCGAATGGATGAGGCTCGCGGACTTGTCTGAGCGAAGCGAGTTTCCGCGAGCCCCAGTCGATATCGCGACGCGCAGGAGCAAGCGGGGCAAGGGCGCCTTCTTTTGGTTACTTTTCTTGCGCGCGCAACAAAAGTAACGAACCAATACAACCGGCATTGCAGACCGAAGCTTTCCGGGTCCACAGATGGGGAGCTTGAGGAAAACCAAGGGAGACCACCCATGCTATTCCCCGAATACCGCGCCCGCCGCATGCGCCAGAGCGACGCCTTCCGCCGCCTGGTCCGCGAGACCGAACTGTCCGCCAACGATCTGATCCTGCCGCTTTTCGCCGTCGAGGGGAAAAACAACCGAAACCCGATCCCCTCCATGCCCGGGCATGCCCAACTGTCGGTCGATTTGCTCACGGACAAGGTGCGCGAAGCGGCTGACGCAGGTGTGCCGGCCGTGATCCTGTTCGGTCTGCCGGACAAGAAGGACTCCCTGGCAACGAGGGCCTACGCCGCCGACGGCATCGTCCCCAAGGCCGTGCGGGCTGCCAAGAAGGCCGTTCCCGACATGGCTGTGATCACGGATGTCTGCCTCTGTCAGTATACTGACCACGGCCACTGCGGCATGGTCGAAAAGGGCGTCATCGACAACGATGCTTCCCTGGACCTGCTGGCCAAAACCGCCCTGTCCCATGCCGAAGCCGGCGCCGACATGGTGGCGCCTTCGGATATGATGGACGGCCGCGTGGCCGAGATCCGCGCCCTGCTGGACGACAAGGGCCACGCGCACGTACCCATCATGGCCTATTCGGCCAAGTACTGCTCGTCCTTCTACGGGCCCTTCCGCGAGGCCGCCGACTCGGCCCCCCAGTTTGGCGACCGGCGCACCTACCAGATGGACCCGGCCAATGCCCAGGAGGCCCTGCGCGAGGTCACCATGGACGTGGAGGAGGGCGCGGACATCATCATGGTCAAACCGGCCCTGCCCTACCTCGACATTATCTGCCGGATCCGGGAAGAGATCGATCTGCCCGTGGCGGCCTACAACGTGAGCGGCGAGTTCGCCATGATCAAGGCCGCGGCCGAAAAAGGCTGGATTGACGAGGAACGCGTGATGATGGAAACCCTGACCGCCATTAAGCGGGCCGGGGCCGACATGATTTTGACCTATTTCGCCATCGAAGCCGCCCGCCGGCTGAAAGGATAACGACCCATGAGTGAACACCCGCACAACGCTGCACATCCCGGGGGCCACCCCCATGGAGGCGCCGCCGCCAAAAACGACCCCAAAGACACCCCATTGCGACTCGTGGCCTGGGAAACCACCCGCAACTGCAACCTGGCCTGCAAGCACTGCCGGGCCTCGGCCGATCTGGGGCCTTTCGACGGCGAACTGGACACGGCGGCCTCCTTCCGCCTGCTGGACCAGATCGCCGAGTTGGGGCGCCCCATCGTGATTCTGACCGGCGGCGAGCCGCTGCTGCGCGACGACATCTTCGACATCGCCCGTTACGGCACCGACAAGGGGCTGCGCATGGTCATGGCCCCCAATGGCACCCTGATCACCCCGGAGCACGCCCGCAGCATGGCCGAATCCGGTATCAAACGCATCAGCGTCAGCCTGGACGGCGCCACCAAGGAAAAGCACGACGATTTTCGCGGGGTTCCCGGGGCCTTCGAAGGGGCCCTGCGGGGGATCGAGCTGGCCAAAGCGGCTGGGATCGAGTTCCAGATCAATACGACGATCTCCAAAATGAACCTCGACCAGATCCCCAAAATTCAGGCGCTGGCCGTTGAGCTGGGTGCGGTGGCCCATCACATTTTTCTTCTGGTGCCCACTGGCCGGGGCAAATACATGATCGGCCAGGAGATCGATGCGGCCGAATACGAGGAGACCCTGAACTGGTTCTATGACCAGCGCGACAAGACCCCGCTGCAACTCAAGGCCACGTGCGCGCCGCATTATTACCGCATCCTGCGGCAGCGGGCCCGCGAGGAGGGCAAGAAGGTGACCTTCGAATCCCACGGGCTGGATGCGGTCACCCGCGGCTGCCTGGGCGGCTGCGGCTTCTGCTTTATTTCCCACCGCGGCATCGTCCAGCCCTGCGGCTTCCTGCAGGTGGACAGCGGGAATGTCACCCAGGAGTCGTTTGCCGACATCTGGCGGGGCTCCAAGGTTTTTCTTGCACTTCGGAATTACGATGATCTAAAAGGAAAGTGCGGTGAATGCGAATACAAGCGCGTTTGCGGCGGCTGCCGTGCCCGGGCGTTCGAAGCCACCGGGGACATGATGGACGAGGAGCCGCTGTGCAGCTACCGCCCCCATTCCCAGAAGAGAACCTGATTCCGAGGCCCGGCCATGAAAATCGAAGATCTGATGATCCGTGACCCCATCACGATCACGGATGCGACCACCGTCGACGAAGCCATTGCCTGCATGAAAATCAACTCGATCCGCCACCTGCCCGTGGTGGATGCCGACCACCAGCTGCTCGGGTTCGTCACCCTGGCCGATCTCAAGCAGGGACTGATCCCTTCCATGGTCGGCGATCTCACGCTGAGCGACCTGATGATCAGGAAGCCCATCACGGTGGCCCCGGAGCGCGATATCGAAATCGCCGCCCAGCTGATCTACAAGCACAAGATCGGCGGGCTGCCGGTGGTCGAGGAGGGTCGGCTGGTGGGTATCATCACCGTCACCGATCTGCTGGGCGCCTTCATCAACATGATGGGGCTGCTCTCGGCCAGCTCCCGGGTGGACGTGGTGGTGGACTACCAGGCGGGCCGGCTCAAACAAGCCATCGACATCATCAATGAGGCCGGCGGCGACATCATCAACGTGGCCATGGCCGGCCAGAATGCCAAACACCGCACTTATTACTTCCGCCTGACGGCCTGCGACACGTCCGGTATCCGCACAGCTTTGGAAGACGGCGGGTACCACGTTCTGGCCTCGATGGACTAATGACGGTTTCTAAATTGTCTTGTGGCACGACGCCGGCGTTGGGCGGTCGCTCCCAATCCTCGAAATACGGATGTATGCCTCCGGTTTGCGACCCGCCGACAACAAATATAACGATGGGAAGTCCCGCACCGCGGGAAGACCTCACGGCCGCCACGGCCTTGAACCAAAATCCTGATTAAAACCCATCTCAAAAACCTACTCTTCCTTGAGATCGGCTCCCGATCGCTGCCATCAGGGAAAGGCTAACGTATTTTTAACAGCAGATTTCCGGATTACCCTACGATCTTATCACGCAGTCATTTCAAACCTTGTAGTAATCGCGGTACCAGGCAATGAACTTGGCGATCCCGGTTTCGATAGGCGTGGACGGTTTGAAATCCACGTCGCGCATGAGGTCGTCGATGTCGGCATAGGTGGCCGGGACGTCGCCGGGCTGCATGGGCAGCATTTCCTTTTGGGCTTCCATGCCCAGCGCCTGCTCGATGGCCGCAATGAAATCCATCAGTTCCACCGGGTTGTTGTTGCCGATATTGTAGTTGCGGTAGGGCGCGTAGGAGGTTCCCGGGTCGGGGGCGTCGCCGCGCCAGTCCGGGTCGGGCGCCGGCAGCCGGTGCATCACGCGCACAACCCCCTCGACGATGTCGTCGATATAGGTGAAATCACGCCGCATGCGGCCGTGGTTGAAGACCTGGATGGGGCGGCCTTCGAGGATGGCCTTGGTGAAGAGGAACAGGGCCATGTCCGGACGGCCCCAGGGCCCGTAGACCGTGAAGAACCTGAGTCCTGTGCAGGGCAGCTGGTAGAGATGGCTGTAGGTGTGGGCCATGAGTTCGTTGGATTTTTTGGAGGCGGCGTAGAGCGAGACCGGATGGTCGACGTTGGCGTGCACCGAGAAAGGCATACGGGTGTTGGCCCCGTAGACCGAACTGGAAGAAGCGAACACCAGGTGGCCGGCACCGTTGTGGCGGCAGCACTCCAGGATGTTGACGAATCCGACGATGTTGGCATTCACATAGGCATGTGGGTTGACCAGGGAATAACGCACCCCGGCCTGGGGCGACAGGTTGACGACGACATCGAATGATTGGGATTGGAAAAGCGCTTCCAGGCCCTTGAGGTCGGCCAGGTCCTGCCGGACGAAGCGAAAACCGGGCAGCGCTTCCAACTGCGCCAGGCGATCCTTTTTCAAATTGACATCGTAATAGTCGTTGAGGTTGTCCAACCCGACCACCCGGACACCGTCCGCCAGGAGGCGCTTGCATAGACTGTAGCCGATAAAGCCTGCGGCACCGGTCACGAGGGCCGTTTTGAAATCGAAGGTCATCTTGGGCATCCTGTTGATTGTTGGGTTGAGGTGGCTGCGCGCCAGCGGCCACCAGCCGTTGGTGGCCGACACGGTCGCGGACCGCCAGCAAGGGCGTCGTCGCCATGGCGCTCAAGACCGAAAAGTTACCACAGAATGCCCCTCAGGAACAGCTCTTAAACCGGCACCCACCGGATCGATGGCCGGGTGACCATGAGGATCAGAGGAAGCCCGCGCACACCAGGGGCCGTCTTGACTTGCC
>JASJCV010000313.1 GCA_030065275.1 Desulfobacterales bacterium
ACATCGCGCAAACGAGCATCAACACCATCCGCACCCTTGCCATGGATGCGGTCCAGGCGGCCAATTCCGGTCACCCCGGCACGCCGATGGCGATGGCACCGGTTGTGTACACGATCTGGCAGAATTACCTGCGCTTCGATCCGCAGGACCCGATCTGGCCCAACCGCGACCGCTTCGTACTGTCGTTTGGCCATGCATCCACCCTGCTCTACGCCATGCTGCATCTGACGGGCGTGCGGGCGGTCAATCCGGTTTACGAGGTATTGGGCGAATCTTCCGTCTCGCTGGATGACATCAAGAACTTTCGCCAACTCGACAGCAGGACCCCCGGGCATCCCGAATATCGGTGGACGTCCGGCATCGAGACGACCACGGGGCCGTTGGGCCAGGGCGTGGCCACGAGTGTCGGGATGGCGATTGCCAGCCGGTGGATGGCGACCTATTTCAACCGGCCCGGATTCGAAATGTTCGGTTATGATGTTTACGCCATGGCCGGTGACGGGTGTATGATGGAAGGCGTGGCGAGTGAGGCCGCATCGCTGGCCGGTCATCTCAAACTGGCCAACCTCTGCTGGGTCTACGACAACAATAAAATTACCATCGAGGGCCATACGGACTGGGCCTTCAGCGAGGATGTCGCCACCCGTTTCCTGGGCTACGGTTGGAATGTGCTGCGCGTCGGCGATGCCAATGACCTCGAAACGCTGGGGCGCGCCTTCGACACTTTCCACAACACCAACGACCGACCGACCCTGATCATCGTGGACAGTCATATTGCATACGGTGCTCCCAACAAGCAGGATACCCACGCGGCCCACGGCGAGCCGCTGGGCGAAGAAGAAATCCGCCTCACGAAGCGCAACTACGGTTGGCCGGAGGACGCCAAATTCCTGGTGCCGGATGACGTCAGCGCGCATTTCGCACAGGGCATGGGCGCCCGCGGGCGCGGCCTGCGCGATACCTGGTTCGAAAAGTTCGAAGACTATAAATCCGCTTATCCTGAATTGGCCGCACAACTCTATGCAATGCAGCATCGCCAATTGCCGGAAGGGTGGGACAAGGACATTCCAGTCTTCTCGCCGGACGAGAAGGGCGACGCCAGCCGCAATACGTCCGGCCAGGTGCTCAACGCCATTGCCCGGAACGTACCGTGGTTGATCGGGGGGGCCGCCGACCTGGCGCCTTCGACCAAGACACGCCTGACCTTTGAAAGGGCCGGCGACTTTAGCGCCGACAATCACAGCGGCCGCAATTTCCACTTTGGCGTGCGCGAGCATGCCATGGGTGCTGTCCTCAACGGGATGTCGCTGTCCAAAATACGCCCCTTCGGCTCAGGGTTCCTGATTTTCAGCGACTACGCGCGCGCCGCCATCCGTTTGAGCGCACTGATGGAAATCCCCGTGATCCACATCTTCACCCACGACTCGATCGGGGTGGGCGAGGACGGGCCGACCCACCAGCCCATCGAACAACTGGCATCGCTGCGTGCGATTCCGCACCTGATCGTGCTGCGGCCGGGGGATGCCAACGAGGTTGCGGAAGCCTGGCGGGTGATCATGCAGCTGCGGCACGAACCGGTGGCGCTGATCCTGAGCCGGCAAAACCTGCCCACCCTGGATCGCACCCAATACGCCCCGGCGGCCGGCGTCGCCCAAGGGGCTTACATTCTCGCCGATGCCGGCGATGGTGTGCCCGATGTTATCCTCATCGCTACGGGCAGCGAAGTCGCCATCTGCGTTGAAGCCTATGAACAACTCAAGCGCGACGGCATTCAAGCGCGCGTCGTCAGCATGCCTTCCTGGGAACTGTTTGAAAACCAGGATCAGGCTTACAAAGACCGTGTTCTACCGCCGACGGTAACCGCCCGTATGGCTGTCGAACAAGCGGCGACACTGGGCTGGGAGCGTTATGTCGGGCTGCGGGGCATCGCCATCGGGATGGAAACGTTCGGCGCATCGGCCCCTCTGGCCGCCTTGCAGGAAAAATTCGGATTCACCGTGGCACATATCGTCGAGCGTGCCAAAGCACTGCTTGCCAACTAGAACTTTGAAATCAGCCTGACAGGCGCTAGGTTGCACCGTCCTCCAAATGCCGGTTTCAGGTTTTCAAATCCAGCAGGAGAGGGTCATGACAAAATTACACGAACTCACCCAACATGGACAGTCCATCTGGTATGACAACATCCGCCGGGCCTTGATTGATTCGGGCGAGTTGCAGGCCTTGCTCGATAACGGCGTGATGGGGGTTACCTCGAATCCCTCCATTTTTGAGAAAGCGATTGCCGGCAGTACCGATTATGATGATGCGATCCAGAAGTTGGTTGCCGACGGCCAGTCGGATGAGGAAATCTACGAGGCGCTGGCCATCGAGGACATTCAGCGCACGGCCGATCTGCTGCGCCCGATCTACGCAGACACCAACGGCGTCGACGGCTACGTCAGCCTGGAAGTCAGCCCGACCTTGGCGCATGACACCGAGGGCACGGTTGCGGAGGCGCGGCGGCTTTTTGCAGCCCTCGGCCGGCCCAACGTGATGATCAAAGTGCCGGCCACCCCGGCCGGCATCCCCGCCATCGAAGCGCTGATTGGCGAAGGCATCAACATCAACGTGACCCTGATCTTCGGGCTTGATAGCTACGAAGCCGTGGCCGCGGCATATATTGCCGGGCTGGAGCGCCTGGCCGCCGACGGCGGCGACGTGGGCCCGGTGGCATCCGTGGCATCGTTTTTCGTCAGCCGCGTCGATTCCGCTGTCGACAAGGCGCTGGCCGATATGAACGACGAAACATTGCTGGGGAAAATCGCCATTGCCAACGCGAAGGCGGCCTTTGTACGCGCCAACGAAATCTTCGCGGGTGACCGTTGGCGGAAACTGGCCGGCCAGGGGGCCCGGGTTCAGCGCTTGCTCTGGGCCAGTACCGGCACCAAGAATCCGGATTATCCCGACACGCTCTATCTGGATGAACTCATTGGGCCGGACACCGTGAATACGGTGCCGCCGGCCACGCTCAACGCGTTCCTCGATCATGGCACCGTTGCCTCGACATTGGGTCAGGGGATCGACCAGGCCCAATCCCAATTAAAACAACTGGCCCGCTTAGGGATCGATTTGAAGGCGATCACGAAGACGCTCCAGGAAGAAGGGGTGGCCAGCTTTGCCGCATCATTCACGTCCCTGATGGCCGGTGTGGCCCATAAGCGTGGGCTACTAATGGGGGGCGGTCTCAACCGATTGGCAGGTGCGCAATGATCAAGGCCATGATCTTTGATCTGGACGGCACCCTGGTGCAAACCGAAAAGCTCAAGGCGCTCTCCTATGCCAGGGCCGCCGTCGTTTTACGGCCCGAGCTGGATGAAGCCGCAGTCGTCGATGGCTTCAGGGAGGTCGTGGGATTGCCCCGGCATGCCGTGGCAAGGGAGCTGCTTGCGCGCTTCGATCTGGAGACGGCGGCCCGCCGGCAGATGGATGCCCATGCCGTGGAGACACCCTGGCAAGCCTACATTCAGATCCGCCTCGGCATATACGAAAAAATCCTTTCAGACCCCGAGGTGCTGATCAACAACCAGTGGCCGCACACCATCGGCCTGCTCAAGCAGGCGGCCAGCAGCTGCCCCAAGGTGGGGCTGGCCACCATGTCCTACTGCCCCCAGGTGCAGCGGGTGCTGAAGATTCTGCAACTGGAGAAGACCTTCGATTTTGTGGCCTCCCGCGACGACGTCGAAAACGGGAAACCGGACCCGGAGATCTATCTGCTGGTGGCCGACCAGCTCGATACGCCCGCCGCGCAATGCCTGGTCATCGAAGACTCACCCACCGGTGTCCAGGCCGCCCTGGCGGCGGGAATGGCCTGCATTGCGGTCAGTACGCCCTTCACCGGGAAGGCCTTGCACACCTCCGGGCTGCTGGAGGACCGCTGGATTGTGGACGATCCCGCTACGCTGGTGACGGTGGTCGACCGGATGATGGCGGAGAAGAGAGGGGACAATGGGAGCGGAGCAGAAGAAGCCTGCTTCTGAAGACGCCCGCCGATGGAAGCAAAAAGTCGGCCAAGCGGCGGTCGACTACATCGTCTCCGGCATGGTGGTGGGGCTGGGCACCGGGAGTACGGCCGTCTGGGCGGTGCGGCGGCTGGCCGAACGGCTCCGGCGGCGGACGCTGAGGGATATTCTGGCCGTGCCCACCTCGCGGGAGACTGAGCAGGAGGCCCGTCGCCTGGAAATTCCCCTGACCACCCTGGAAACCCACCCCCAAGTGGATGTGGTCATCGACGGGGCCGACGAGATCGATCCCGACCTCAACCTGATCAAGGGAGGGGGCGGCGCCCTTCTCAGGGAGAAGCTCGTGGCCCAGGCCGGTCAACGACTGATCATCGTGGCGGACGCATCCAAATTGTCGTCGCGGCTGGGTGTGCGCTGGGCGCTGCCCGTGGAAGTGATCCCTTTCGGTTGGAAAACCCAGCAATCCTTCCTGGAAGATCTGGGCGCCACGGTCGATCTGAGGCTCGATACGAACCATACCCCTTTTAAAACCGATCAGGGTAACTACATTCTAGATTGTCGTTTCGGGCCGATTCACGACGCTTCGGAATTGGCGCAAAAAATCAAAATGCGCACGGGGATTATCGAGCACGGCCTGTTTCTCCGAATGGCCACCGACCTCATCGTTGCCGGTCCCGAAGGGATCGCGCACCGCACGGCTCCTGGCCTGGCCATTGAATCCCGCTTCCGGCGCGATAAGTCCTGCGATCCGACCACCTCAGATCCTCAGAACACAGCCAAGGGGGACCCATGAATAACGACAAACCCTTTACCATCGTCATCTTCGGTGCATCCGGCGATCTCACGGCGCGAAAGCTTATGCCGGCCCTGTACAACAACTTCCAGAAGAAGCGTTTGCCCGCCGCCTTGCGGATCGTGGGATTCGCCCGGCGAGACTGGAACGATGCCAACTTCAGGGAACACCTGAGGCGCGGGGTAGAAACCCACGGCACAACTTTTGAGGACCGCGTCTGGAATGACTTGGCCCCGTCGATCCACTACTTTCGTGGGAATCTGGATGCGGTCGATGACTTCCGTGCGCTGGATGCCTGCCTTACTGATTTAGAAGCGGGAGGTGCCAACCGTCTCTACTACCTGGCCATTGCGCCGGATTTTTACGGACCCGCCTGTGGCCATCTCGCCGCAGCCGGTATGACCGCTGAAACGCAGGGGCACCGCCGCATCGTTATCGAGAAACCCTTTGGGAAAGATCTCGACTCCGCCAGGGCGCTCAATCTCCAGGTGCATGACGCTTTCACGGAGCACCAGGTGTTCCGCATCGATCATTATCTGGGCAAGGAAACCGCCC
>JASJCV010000314.1 GCA_030065275.1 Desulfobacterales bacterium
CTCGAGGCGCTGACCGGCGAAGGCTCCACCCGCGACGGCGACGGAAAGCTCGTCCCCGGCATCATGGAGAAGATCGACAAATGCGTCGAGGCCAGGGGCGACCAGGTCGTTTTTCACCTGCCCAACCCCTATCCGCCTTTCATGGGCATTCTGGCCTATTCATCTTCGGTGATTCTCGACAAGGACTGGTGTATCGCCAACGGCTGCTGGGACGGCAAGATCGAGAATGCCGCCCAATTCAACAATCCGTCGCCGGGTCACGAGCCCCTGCAGAAGATCGCCAACGGCACCAACGCCTACCGCATGAAATCCTGGGAGCCCAGCCGGGAGTTCGTCTTCGAGCGCTTCGACGGCTACTGGGGTGCGAAGCCCCCGCTCAAGACGGCCATCTTCAAGTACGTGAAGGAGTGGAGCACCCGCAAGCTCATGCTCCAGAACGGCGATGCCGACCGCGTGACCGTGGACAACCCCTACGTGCCCGAGGTCAAGGCCATGCAGGGGCTCAAGTTCTACGAGATCCCCCAACTCTCGGTCAGCATGGCTTTCTTCTGCCAGCAGATCAACCCGGCCGGCAATCCCAACATCGGTAGCGGCAAGCTGGACGGGGAGGGGATTCCGCCGGATTTCTTCAGCGACATCAATGTGCGCAAGGCTTTTCTGCACGCCTTCGACCGCGCCACCTACGCCGAAGACGTCTTCAACGGCCTGGTGGTGATGCCCACGAGCCCGAATATCAAAGGCCTGGCCTTTCACAAGGAGGTTCCGGTCTACGCCTTCGATCTAACCAAGTCGAGCGATTACATGAAAAAGGCTTGGGGCGGCAAAGTATGGGAAAAGGGCTTCAAGATGATCATCACCCACAACACGGGCAATGAGATGCGCGAGGCCGCGGCCCTCATGCTGGCCGAAAACATCATGTCCCTGAACCCCAAGTTCCGGATCGAAGTGCGCAACGTGGAGTGGAAGGACTATCTGGTGCAGTACCGCAACTTCATGTTCCCCGTGTTTCTGATCGGGTGGGGGGCGGACTACGCCGATCCCCACAACTTCGTCTACACCTTCATGCATTCCCAGGGGGTCTACGGCCGCTACATGGCCTACAAGAACACCGAAGTCGACCGCCTCTGCGACGAGGGCATCGGCACGATCGACCCGGCCCGGCGGGGAAAGATCTACAGCCGGCTGCAGGACCTCTTCTATCAGGAGGCCATTGCCGTGCCGCTCTACCAGCAGATCGTGGTGCGGGCCTACCGCGACTGGGTGGCGGGTTATACGCCCAATCCCATGCTCATGGATGCCAATGAGATGCTGATGGATATCCGCAAGGAGTAGAGAACCTGTCTCAAAATTAATCTAAGTGCCCCTGGCGGCGTTGTAAGCCGGCTCAAAATGCTCACATACTGCGTGTATGCTCCGCTTTCTCGCCGGCTCACGCCTTGCCAGGAACCCTAATCTTAATTTTGAGATCACGTTCTAATCATCATTTAAAAAATGTTTTCTCGGGTGGTGCCTGCATCCGATCTGCTGATTCGAAAATTTTCTGTGGGATTTATCATTTTCTTCCACGTGGAAGAAAAGATGAACTCGTTAAAAGTCATTTTTCAGACGGTTTCGCAAAAAGTTCGAGATCAAGGCTTGCGAAACCGGAGGAATGAGGCGTACTTACGGTACGCCGCAATGACGAGGGTTGAAGCGTAACGCCGATATCGGGCTTATTACGAGACCGTCAAGAAAACGAACCAAAAGAAGACGCTTGTGCCCCGCTCTTCCCTGCGCGTCGCCAAACCACTCGCTCAAGCGGCTCGTCATGCCGCCATGCGGCGTTGTTCAATTTGCTCGGGTGCTCACAATCTGTCGATTGCTGCGCGCCTCGCTTCATTGGACGCCTTGCCTGACAGCATGACGCTTGCTTCAGCGAGCGTTTGTAAAAAACGGAGTGCGTCGGAAATCGCTCCGTTCAATCCCCGATGCTCGGCGCGGGGCAAAGGGGATTAAAATCCAACATCCAATCTAGCGATTGGAATCCATCATTCCTTTGGTTCGGGATTCGGAGGACCATGCGCACTTTTATCCTGCGACGCGCTTTTTTTCTGGTGTTTGTGCTTTTCGGCGTGTCGGTGCTGATCTTCGGGATTCTCATGACCTTCAGCCCGGAGCGCCGGGCGGCGGCCTACGTCAGCACCCCCCAGCAGGCCAAGGACATTCCCCGTATCATCCAGCAGTTCGGTCTGGACGACCCCTTTTATGTCCAGTACTTGCGCTGGATCCGCGAGGTGGCCCGCGGCAATCTGGGCTGGTCGCTGGTGGCGGCCCGGCCGGTGGGGGAGGCCTTCTGGCGCTATTTCCCCGTCACCCTGGAGATGAACCTCTACGCGGCGCCCATCGTGATTTTCCTCGGCATCTGGCTGGGGTCGGTCTCCGGTATCCACCGCGACTCCTGGATCGATCACAGCACGCGGATTTTCGCCATCGTGGGCTGGTCGTTGCCCACCTTTCTGTTCGCCCTGGTCCTCCTGATGATTTTCTACGGCTACTTCCAGGCTTTCTCGCCGGGGGTCCTGAGCGATGCCCTGAACATGTCCATCATCAGTAACCCCGAGCAGTTCACCGCCTACACCGGGCTCTACACCATCGACGGTCTGCTGAACGGGCGACTGGACATCACCCTGGATGCCTTGCATCACCTGGTCCTGCCCATCCTGACCTATGTCATCGTGGTGGTGGCGCTCAATATGCGCGTGATGCGCTCGGGCATCATCGAGGAACTCTCCAAGGACTACGTGATGACGGCGCGCGCCAAGGGGGCTGACCCCCGTACGGTGCATTACCAACACGCGCGTCGCAATGCCCTGCTGCCGGTTATCACCGTGGCCGGCCAACTGGTGGCGCTGTCCATGGAGGGCAGCATCGCCGTGGAGGTGGTCTACAACCGCCACGGTATTGGCTGGTGGCTGGCGGAGTCCGCCACCCAACTCGATATGCCCGTGCTGATGTGCATCTGCCTTTTCATGGGATTGGTTTTCGTCGTAACCAACCTGATCCTGGACATTATGTATGCGGTGATCGATCCGCGCGTAAGATTGAACGGCTAACACCGGGGACGTGCCCATGGCCGACGCCCACCCGCGCTGGCGGGAATTTAAATTTACCATTGACCGCATTTTCAGGAACCCTGCGGCCCTGATTGGCTTCACGCTCCTGCTGCTGTTCGTGGTCGTGGCCGTCCTGGCGCCTGTCCTGGCACCGCCTAAGTACGCTCACGATCCCTACCGGATGCCCCACAAGGGCTATTCGCCGACCCCCAAAGCACCCAGTGAAAAAAACCTCCTGGGCACCACCTCCGGCCAGTACGACATCTATTACGGCATCATCTGGGGCACGCGCACGGCCTTCAAAATCGGCCTGTTCGTGGTGCTGATCGCCGGGTTCGTGGGGGTCGGGCTCGGGGCGGTCGCGGGCTATTACGGCGGCCTGGTGGACGAAATCCTGATGCGGATCACCGACATCATGTGGGCCATCCCCACTCTGGTGATGGCCATGGCCATCGTGGTGGCCTTCGGCCGGGGGCTGGACAAGATCATGATCGCCCTGGCCCTGATCCAATGGCGCTGGTACGTGCGCGTGGTGCGCGCCGAGATCCTGACCCTGCGCGATCAGGATTTCGTCCAGGCCGCCCGGATCATGGGGGTATCGGACACACGGATCATCCTGCGCCACATCCTGCCCAACGCCATTTATCCAGTGCTGATCATGGCTTCGATGGATATGGGCTCCATGGTCATCACGGCGTCCTTTTTAAGCTTCGTGGGCCTGGGGGCGCCCAAGGGCTATGCCGACTGGGGACAGATGGTGGCGCTGGCGCGCAACTACATCGTGGGGCCGCCGGACGACCCCCTGCGCTTCTGGTACACCATCGCCTTTCCGGGCGGCTGCATCATCCTGTTTGTGCTGGCCTGGAACCTGATCGGCGACGCTCTGCGCGACGCTTTCGACCCTAAACTGCGGCGACGATAGGCAGCCCCATGACAACTCTTCTGCAGACACGGGATCTCGTCACCAACTTTTACACCTACGAAGGTGTGGTCAAAGCCCTCAACCGCATCAGCCTGGTGGTGGACACCGGCACCACGTTCGGGCTGGTGGGGGAATCGGGCTGCGGCAAGAGCGTCAGCGTGCGTTCGATCATGCGCATCGTGCCCGCGCCCGGGCGCGTGGAGGGCGGCAAGGTGCTCTTCTTTTTCGACGAAGGGACCCGTGCGCAGGGCCTGGACCTGCTGACCCAGTCCGCGGTGGTCATGGAAAGTCTGCGCGGCAACCAGATTTCGATGATTTTTCAGGAGCCCAGCGCCGCCCTGAATCCGATCATGACCATTGGCGCCCAGGTGGCCGAAAGCTTTCTTTTCCACCGTCGGGGGGAGATGAGCCGCAGTGTCCTGGAAGCGCTGGAAAGTCCAAACCTGCGCGGTTTCAGGCCGCTGATCGCAATACAGCGGAAGCTCTATGCCGCGGCCGCCCACGATCCACGATCGGCCGGGCTGCGCCTGCTCGACCGGCTGCCGCTGGCCCGACGCTGGCAGCAGCGCCTGCAGCGGGAGGCCTGGGCCCGGGCCGTGGATATTATCGGTCAGTTGGGCATCCCCAATCCCGGTGATATTGCCCGCAGCTACCCGCACAACCTTTCCGGGGGCATGAAGCAACGCATCGTGATCGCCATCGCGTTGGCCTGCAGCCCGCTGCTGCTGATCGCCGACGAGGCCACATCCAACCTGGATGTCACCATCCAGGCCCAGATCTTGGATCTGCTGCGGCAGCTCAAGCGGACCGAGATCGCCTCGATCCTGCTGATCACTCACGACCTGGGGGTGGTGGCCGAAACCTGCAACCGGGTGGGCGTGATGTACGCCGGCAACCTCTGCGAGGTTGCCGATGTGGCCGACCTGTTCGCATCGCCCCGGCATCCGTATACCCGTGCCCTGCTCGCGGCCGTGCCCCGGATCGATCAGCAGGAAGCGCTCAAAAGCATTGCGGGCAGCGTGCCCAACCTGGTGGACCCGCCGCCGGGCTGCCGTTTTCATCCGCGCTGCCCGCACGCCATGCCGCCCTGTCGCGAGCATTTTCCGGCGATGGCGGTCGTGGGCCCAAACCATGAGGTGGCCTGCTATCTGTATACGGACAAACCCCGGGAGCGATGATGAAATGTCGCCCCGGTAAGATGGAACTGTTCAATTCGTTCAGTTCAGAATCCTCCACCTCTGGTGGAAGATCCGACGAAATTTTACCGATCCTGGGAACGGTCTGATTTCCTTAACAGTTTGATAATTTTCTTCCACGTGGAAGAAAACGAACAAAAAGAAGGCGCCCGTGTCCCGCGTATCCTGTGCGTCGCCAAACCAGGCAATGACGCGGCGCCTAATGCTGCCATGCG
>JASJCV010000315.1 GCA_030065275.1 Desulfobacterales bacterium
CACTCCGCTGGCCCCTTACCTTATTTTTAAAGGAGTGTTTATGCTGCCCAACCGCATCCGATCATCTCTCCTGGGGCTCGCCGTGCTGACGAGTCTCTCCGGCTGTTCGCCCGCTCAGGAATTCGTGGAACCCCCTCCGCCAACGGTTACCGTTGCCAAGCCCCTCCAGCAAAGCATCACGATCTACCACGAATTCACCGGTACGACCGAGGCCATCGAATCCGTGGAGATCCGCGCACGGGTGGAGGGTTTTCTGGACAGCATCCACTTTCGGCCGTCCGATGACGTGGTCCAGGGCGAACTCCTGTTCGTGATCGAACAGGAACCCTATCAGGCGGATTTGGATCGCGCCAAAGCCACTCTGCAAAGCCGCATCGCCGACCACCGCCTGGCCCAGGCCACGGCCAGGAGAAAAGCGGAAGCGCTGAAGGCCCGGGCCATCAGCAAACTCGAGGTCCTGCAAGCCGAAGCCGAGGTCCTCACCGCTGCGGCGGCCATAGAAGAAGCCCGCGCCGATGTGCGCAGCGCCGAGATCAGCCTCAGCTACACCGAGATCCGGGCCCCCATCAGCGGGCGTATCGGCCGCAATCTGGTGGACGAAGGCAACCTGGTGGGCGCCGGCGAGCAGACCCTCCTGACCACGATCGTCCGATACCAGCCCATGTACGCCTATTTCACCATCAACGAGCGGGACCTGTTGCGCTATCAGGAAAACAACCGCAGGGCCCGGGGGACCTACGACCCTATTTTCGAGCTGGGTCTGGCCAACGAGAAGGGCTATCCCCACAGGGGCAGTCTGGACTATATCGACAACCGCGTGGATGAAGCCACGGGCACCATTACGGTGCGGGGCGAATTCCCCAATCAAAGCGGCCGCATGGTGCCGGGGCTCTTCGCCCGCATTCGTGTTCCCGATCCCACTCAGATCGAAGCCTTGTTGGTGCCCGAAGTGGCCCTGGGACGCGATCAGCGCGGCACATACGTTATGGTGGCCAATTCGGAAAACGTGGTGGAATACCGTCTGTTGCAGGTCGGTGCGCAGATTGACGACGGATTGCGGGTCGTCGAGGACGGTCTGCGGCCGGACGACTGGGTGATCGTCAAGGGGATTCAAAGGGCCCGACCAGGGGCCAAGGTGACGCCCGAGCAGAAAGATCTCAAGCAATTGATGGCCGCGAAAAAAACAACGGTCGACGCCAAACCCAAAGCCGAAACCAAACCTGAGGTCGAAACCGAGACCGAACCCAAATCCGAGACCAAGCCCCAATAATCGGCCCATCTTCCATAAGGAAGCGAGACCATCATGTTTTCACGCTTTTTCATCGAACGCCCGATCTTCGCCACCGTGGTCTCGATCGTGATCGTGATCGCGGGGCTGGTGTCTATCCTGGCCCTGCCCATTTCCCAGTACCCCGAGATCACCCCTCCCACAGTCGAAGTCACGACCTCCTATCCCGGTGCCAGTTCCCAGGTCCTGGCCGAAACCGTGGCCTCGCCCATCGAGCAGGAGGTCAACGGGGTGGAGGGCATGATCTATATGATGTCGCGCTGCGCCAGCGACGGCAATTACACCCTGACAGTCACCTTCGAAGTGGGCACCGACGTGGACATGGCCCAGATCCTGGTCCAGAACCGGGTGGCCATCGCCATGCCCAAACTGCCCGACGAGGTCAAGCGCCAGGGGGTCAACACCAAAAAGAAATCCACGGCCTTCCTGCTCTTCATCGCCCTGACCTCCGCGGACGGGCGCTACGACAACCTTTTTCTCAGCAACTACCTCACCCTGAACGTCAAGGACGAGATCAGCCGGATCTACGGCGTGGGTGATGTGGATGTTTTCGGCGGCCAGGACTACAGCATGCGCATCTGGCTCGACCCGGAACAGCTCAAGGCCCGCGACCTGACCACAGGGGACGTGATCGCAGCCATCGAGGAGCAGAACGTCCAGGTGGCGGCCGGCCAGATCGGGCAGCCCCCGGCCCCCAGCGGCCAGAGTTTCCAGTACACCATCACCACCCTGGGACGCCTGAGCGAAGTGGAGGAGTTCGAGAATATCATCGTCAAGACCGCCGCGGGCGGGCGCATTACCCGGGTGCGGGACGTGGCCCGGGTGGAACTGGGCAGCAAGGACTACAATCTGTTCGCCGAGCTCACCGGCAAGCCGATCGGCGTCATGCTGATTTCGCAACTCCCGGGGGCCAATGCCCTGGACGTGGCCGGCAAAATCAAGACGGCCATGGAGCGTATCAGCCAGCGCTTTCCCGAAGGCATCGACTATAGCATCTCCTACGACACGACCCTGTTTGTGGAAGCCTCGATCCGGGAGGTCTTCGTGACCCTCTTCCAGGTGATCGTGCTGGTCTTTCTGGTGCTCTTTGTCTTCCTGCAGGACTGGCGCGCCACCCTGATTCCGGCCATCACCATCCCGGTGTCGCTCATCGGCACCTTCGCCGTCATGGCCGCGATGGGGATTTCGATCAACATGCTCAGCCTGTTCGGCATCGTCCTGGCCATCGGCATCGTGGTGGACGACGCCATCGTGGTGGTGGAAAACGCCGTGCGTCTGATGGACACCGAAGGCCTAAAGCCCAAGGAGGCGGTTATCCGGACCATGGAGGAAGTGAGTGGCCCGGTGGTGGCCACCACCCTGGTGCTCCTGGCGGTGTTCGTGCCCACGGCCTTCATGGCCGGGATCACGGGGCAGCTCTACCGCCAGTTTGCCCTCACTATCGCCACGGCCACCGTGTTCAGCTCAATCAACGCCCTGACCCTGAGCCCGGCCATCGGCGCGCTTATCCTGCGGCCGACCCCGGAAAAGAAGAATGTCTTCTTCCGCAAGTTCGACGCCGTGTTCAACCGCGGTCAGAACGTTTATGAGAAGGTGGTCGCCGGGTTCGTTCGCCGGGGGGCCCTGGCCATGGCCCTCTTCGCGGCGCTGGCCGGGGTGACCGGGTGGGGGTTTAAAAGCCTGCCCACCGGCTTTATCCCCAACGAGGACCAGGGCTATGTGATCGCCATGGCCCTGCTGCCGGATGCGGCCTCCAAGGAACGCACCGTGCAGGTGGTCCGCCAGATGGATGCCATCATCAAGGAAACGCCGGGGGTCCAGGACTGGTTCACCCTTGGCGGCTTCTCGCTTCTGGACAGCACCAATGTCTCCAACGCGGCCACGCTTTTCATCATCATGGATCCCTGGGAGGAGCGCACCGATCCCGAACTGAGCCAGGAAGCGATATTGGAACGGCTGCGCCAGGAATTCTGGGGCATTCAGGAAGCGGTCTGCTTCGTGTTCGTGCCGCCGGCCATCAGCGGCCTGGGCAACGCCGGGGGATTCGAGATGATGCTCCAGGACCGCGGCGCCGTGGGGGTGGAGCTCCTGCAGCAGATGACGCAGGAGATGATCGCCGACGGCAATGGGCAGGCGGGCCTGACCGCCCTGAACACGACTTTCAGCGCGGCCGTGCCCCAGCTCTACGCCGACGTGGACCGGGTCAAGGCCAAGACGCTGGATATCCCGTTGAGCAATGTCTTCAACACCCTCCAGGCCTACCTGGGATCGGCCTATGTCAACGATTTCAACAAATTCGGGCGCACCTACCAGGTCTATGTCCAGGCCGACAGCCGCTTCCGGCTCGAGCCCCAAGACATCAAGAATCTGGAGGTACGCACCAACGACGGCCAGATGGTGCCTTTGGGCACCCTGCTGGACGTCAATGAGAATTTAGGCCCTCAGACCATCACCCGTTACAACCTCTATCCGTCAGCCAGCATCACCGGCGAAGCCGCCCCCGGGTTCAGCTCGGGTCAGGCGCTGACCCTGATGGAGGGGATGGCCGCCGCCAAACTGCCGACCTCGATGGGCTTCGAGTGGACCGGCATGTCCTACCAGGAAAAGCAGGTGGGCGGCGAAGCCATTTTCATCTTCGCCCTGGCTGTGCTCATGGTCTATCTGATCCTTTCGGCCCAGTATGAAAGCTGGAGCAATCCCACCGCGGTCATCCTGGTGGTGCCCCTGGCGCTGCTGGGAGCCGTCGTGGCGGTGGCCCTGCGGGGCATGGACAACAACGTCTACACCCAGATCGGGGTGGTCCTCCTGATCGCCCTGGCCAGCAAAAACGCCATTCTGATCGTGGAGTTCGCCAGTGAAATCAGGGCTGGCGGCAAGGGGATCGTCGAGGCGGCCCTGGAGGCAGCCAGATTGCGTTTCCGCCCCATCCTGATGACCTCGTTCACAGCCGTGTTAGGCGCTGTGCCGCTTCTCATCGCCAGCGGGGCCGGTGCCGCCAGCCGGCAGTCCCTGGGCACGGCAATCTTCGGGGGCATGACGGCCGCGACGGTCTTCTCGGTACTCTACGTCCCCGTGTTCTACGCCGTGATCATGACCCTGGCGGCCAAGGTGCGCCCCGGACAGGCGCAAACCACGGCCACCGCCGAAGATACCCGTTCCTGATCCTCCCATGGACTCCCCTTGCGCCCCTGGCCCTCAAATGGGCAACGCCGGGGCCACGGGTTTTTTGAGGGGACTCATCCTTGGGGGCTGGTTGACCCCGCCGGCAGTCCTCTGCTATGCAACCGGGCGGAATATCGTGCGCCGGCCGGCAGAATGGCCTGAACCGCCAGATCGACAATCGCAGGAATACGACCGATGATCATTACGGAAATCCTGGCCCGCAACGCCCGCATGTACGGCCACCAGCCCGCCCTGATCGAACGGGCCCCGGCGGAGAATAAACGCACGGAGATCACCTGGGCCGATTTCGACCGTCTGGCCAACCGGGTGGCCCAGGCCCTGATGGCACGGGGCATCCAGCCCGGCGAGCGGGTGGTCCATCTGATGATGAACAGTCTGGAATGGCTCCCCATCTATTTCGGCATCCTGCGCACCGGCGCCTGGGCCGTGCCATTGAACTTCCGGTTCGTGGCCAAAACCATCCTGCGCTGCAGCCGTACAGCCGAGGCCCGGGCCATCTTCTTCGGCCCGGAGTTCATCGAGCGGATCGATACCACCAAGACGCAGCTGGACGACCATGTGCGGCATTATATCTTCGTCGGTCCCCGCCGCCAGACCCCCGACTACGCCACGCCCTTCGACGACTTCATCGCCGAGGCCGCCGACAGCCCTCCGGACATCACGCTCCAGCTCGAGGACGAAGCGGCCCTGTACTTCACTTCCGGGACCACCGGCACGCCCAAGGCCACGCTGCTGACCCACCGCAACCTCGAATTCGCCTGTTACGTCGAAAACCGGCACCATGAACAAACCCACGCGGACAATTTTCTGTGCATCCCGCCGCTTTATCACACGGGGGCCAAGATGCACTGGTTCGGCAACTTCATCGTCGGCGCCAAAGCCGTCATCCTCAAGGGGATCGAACCCCGCTGGATCCTGGAAGCCGTCTCCGAGGA
>JASJCV010000316.1 GCA_030065275.1 Desulfobacterales bacterium
CCACCAGCCACTATTGGATCCAGGATGACAGAGCCCATTCTCAAACCGGGAACAGTACCGGGCCTTCAGGCACCGGCCGCATTTCGACAACAGATCGGTCGATCGCTGACTTCCGACTATAGTCTCGATGCGGTGCGAAGCTTGGATTTCGACAATCTGAATCGTTTGTCGGTTGTTCTGTTGCCCATCGGCATGGGGGCGCCGGCCGCCCGGCAGGCGGCCGAACCATGTCTGATTCTGAACAAACGCTCACGCCGGGTGAGACAGCCCGGCGACATCTGTTGCCCGGGGGGCGGTGTGGAGCTTGGCATCGACGCGAAGCTGAGTCACCTGCTTCGTCTGCCGGCTTCGCCACTGCGCCGCTGGCGCCATGGTGCCGGCTGGCGCCAAGAAAACCCGCGTGAACTGCGGCATTTGCGCCTGCTGCTAGCCACCGCCCTGCGCGAAGCGTGGGAGGAAATGCGACTGAACCCCTTGGCGATCAGTTTTTTGGGCAGTCTGCCTTCCGAAGAACTGGTCATGTTCCGCCGGCTGATTCTTCCCCTGGTGGTCTGGGTGAACGGCCAGCGCCGGTTCTACCCTAACTGGGAGGTCGAACGGGTGGTCAGAATTCCGGTGCGGGAGTTTTTGAATCCGAGCCGATACATTTGCTACCGCCTGATCATGCCGGTCGCTGGTGGGGCCAAAGACGGCGCGCGGCTTGATTTCCCCGCCTTTCGTTTTGAGTCGGCCGAGAAGACTGAAATCCTGTGGGGGGCCACCTACCGGATGACGATGCGATTTTTGAACTTGGTCCTTGGATATACCGCTCCCGGACTCGATACGCTCGACATCGTGGAACGGGAGTTGCCGCCGCAATACATGACCGGTAGCCGTTTGAGGAACTGAGCATGCACTTCGGGGCCATGAACTATCCCATCCGTCCGGTCCTGGATGAAATCGAAGCCTTGGGGAGATTGGAATTTGATTATCTCGAATTGGCCATGGACCCCCCCGAGGCCCATCACGAAACACTGCGGGCGCAATCCGACGCCATCCGCAATAAGCTCGCCAAACACCAAATGGGGCTGGTCTGCCACCTGCCCACCTTTGTTTCCACGGCCGATCTGACCGCCAGCATTCGAAGGGCTTCGCGTCTTGAAATGCGGGCCTCCATCGAGGTGGCCGCATTCTTGGGCGCACGTCGTGCCGTGCTGCATCCCAGCTATATGAGTGGCATGGGGCGCAACGCACCAGCGCTTTACGCCGGGTATGCCCGCGAAAGCCTGGAGGATGCCGTCGACTGCGCCGCCCGACTGGGGATTGATCTGTGCCTGGAAAATCTCTTCCCGCAGTTGACGCCTTTTGGAGCGGTGGAGGATTGGGAACGATGTTTTGCGCGTTATCCCCATCTGGGTTTCACGCTGGATGTCGGTCATGCCCACATCGGGACGGACGGTATGACACGGATCCTGGATTATATCCAACGCTTTAGCGCCCGCCTCCGGCACCTGCATGTCAGCGATAACCGTGGCCGCCGGGACGAGCACCTGGCGGTGGGCGACGGCAAAATCGACTTCCCGGCGGTTGCCGCGGCCCTGAACCGTATCGGCTACCAAGGGGACATGACCCTCGAGATTTTCTCTGAGAACCGCGGCGATCTGGTCCGCAGCCGCGAGCGGCTGGCGGTGCTGCTTGCATCGACGGGATGAAGAAAAAGGCGGTCGACAATCACCGAAACCGCCCTTATTTTTCAAGTATAATTCTCGCGTTCAACGGTCTCACACACGCCCGCGACAGTCGCTCCAACACCTTGGAATTGACCGCATCCCCCAACACCGCCGCTTAATCCCCATTCATTTCGGCCCCGCTGGCCGGGCAGCTGATCGGTACGAAAATCGCCCGGAATATGACTTGGTACGCATCGACCCGATCCGGCAGCTCCAATGCTTCGGGGCAATTAGGCCTGCCACCTCGAACCAGGCCAAGGGGTTGGCTTGCCTGGTATCCTTCGGTACCGGTGTGCGCTGAGCCTGTCCTCGACGTGTCTCTGCGGGTATCGTCGTACGGGGCGTGACAGCCAAGAACGCCACAAGTTCAACCCATGAACAACAGGGAGGTTGAAATGGTCATCATCACCCAAATCGCCTATCCGACGACGAGTGTCCAGGATATGGCCAAACGTTTTCTGGAGGCCCCCCAGGCTCCGGATTTCATGACCCGGCGGGGACCGTTCATCAATGCCAGCAAGACGGAAGGGATTCAGTCCTTCTCGGTATGGGAACTCGATAACTCACGCCTGGCCGAGGGGTTGAAATTCGTGGGCGGCTATATGAAGATCTTTTTTGGCGTTCCCGGGTTCACCTACGAGATCCGTCCCTATTTCCATGTCGACGAGGCCCTGGCCATGATCGGCATGGGGTAGTACCCGCCGACGGAGCGGTTCGGGGGGCGAGCGGAATAGATTGCATCTTCGGCGTGGCCGGGGCCGGCCGGCAACGCCGTTCATTGGCCGGCCGGGTCGGCTTCGGGCGGTCTTCAGATCGAAACCCCCAATTGGCGGAGTTCGTCGCTGACAATGTCACGCCAGCCGCGGTTGGCGCGCGGGTTGGCCGGGCTGGGGTGGGTGATCTGCCCGGTGACGCTGTCGTCTGGCGCCGCCGCCGCGACGCGCCCGGCTGCAAAAGCCCCAATACCGATGACAAACTGGGGTTGAAAGTGGTTTAGCGTTTTCTTCAAGGCCGCGTCGCAGATGGCCAGCAGGGGCCGTTTTTCGGCCACCGGCAGCTTGTCCGGCGTGCGGTTGCGCCCGGTCGCCTCCATAAACATCAGCGGGCAGTAGTTGGCCACGAAGAAATGCCTGAAAAATGTCTGGGGAGACCCGAAGGTTTCCGCGGCCCAGCCCCAGAGCCGCCGACCGCTGACCTCGCTGCGACGGCAGTCAAATCCTTCCACCGGCCGCTTGGGGTGTTCGGAGGCCGGTCTGTCCACCGGCTCGCAGATCGCCATCCAGTCCCGGACATATCCAATCTCTCCGAAAGGCACACCGGTTTGGGCCATGCCCCAGGGGCCCGGATTCATGCCTACCAGTATTACCCGTTTGGGGCGGCGGCCATACCTGCGCAGATAGCGATCGTAGGATCGGCGCGCGTAGCAAAGCGGATTGTAAACGTGCGTTACCGGCGGAGAGAAGCGCAGCTGAGCCAACTCGCGTGCAAGATCGTCGGTGATGGACTTCAGGCTCACGAAGCGTTATCCCCGTGGTGTTGGTTGCGGATGTGGGCGGCGTCCGCACGGACGGCCAAAACCGGTGCCCGGTGGTAGACATGGGGCTGCCGGCACTGCGGGCAGGTGAAGGCCAGGAAGGAAGCCCACAGCTTCAAACCGGACGGTTCGGGGTTGTCCCGTCCATAGCGGGGATCGCCCAGAACCGGATGGCCGATGGCGTTGCAATGCCGCCGGATCTGATGCCGACGTCCTGTCTCGAGCCTGATCTCGACCGCAGTGCGGTCCAACTCGGCATCATGATGCAGAACGCGAAAGCGGGTGACGGCCGGTTTACCGTCGAGTGGTAAAGCGATCGTCCCAAATCCGGAAGGGTCTTCGAGGCGGCCCTTTAGCTCGGCATGATAGCCTTTCTCGACCAGGCGGCGGCGAAAAAGAGCCGATAAGCCTGCGGCCGTGGGCCGGTCGTGGGCGATCAGGACCAGTCCCTGAGCCTCGCGGTCCAGGCGGTGTACGGGAAAAACCGAACGGCGGGCGTTGAAAGCCCTCTGGGCGGCCCGCATCAGGCTGCAATGATCGCCGAAGTGGGTTCCCTGGGTGAGCATCCCCGCCGGTTTGTACCAGATGCTGAAACCGCATTGATCATCGATGCACTCGGTTTCAGGGGGCGTGCGTTTGAGGATGGCGGCATCGTAGTACAGTTCGATCCCGTCGCCGATATTCAGCCGCGTGGTGGCGCGACGCACCCGTCGTCGCCGTCCTCGTTGGCGCTTGATCCATACGGCGCCTTTCGATAGGGCTTCTTTGATCCGGGACTTCGCCAGCCCGCTGCGCAGCGCCAAATCGCTGCACAAATTCTCCCGCACCTCTGCTGTGATCGAATAGCGCAGAACGAAGCGGCTCGGGGGGGCGGCCCTCGGAGAGCGCCCCCTGTCGCAAGGTGTGGCCGAGGCTCCGATAACGCCGAGCGATTTGCGTCCAGACGTCAAGGCAATTGACCGAGGATCAGGGGAAGGAGGTGATCACGGTTGTCCCAGCCCATATCGAACAGGCGGACGTCCCAGCGCTCCTTGACTTCGGCGATGAAGCCACCGCCGCGGTGGGCCACACTGGCGACTACCGGTGTTTCCGAGGCGAGGGCACGCTGGGCCAGATGCCTGAAAGCTGCTGAAAAGCACTCCATTTTTCCGATTTCGTCGATCACGATCAGGTCGACGGCCGGTGCCAGACAATCAAGGGTCTGAATGAACCGGTCCAGGGAGTCGATATCGACCCCGTATTTGCCCACTCGAAAAGGGCTGCGATTGTCGACGTGCGACAGTAGGGCCCGCGTGCCGTTCAACCCCACCAGTTCGAACCCCCGACGCTCACCGTCACGACGCATTTCCTCGGTGTAGAATCCGGCGAGATGCTGGTCGCCCAGGGCGCTGCAGATGCTGCGGATGAGCGTGGTTTTGCCGATCCCGGGTGGACCTGTGATCAAGAAATTGGCCACGACAGTCAATGGGTTTCTCCGCGACGCTGGTGTGTCGGCCGGCGGGTGGCCTCAGGGAGGCTCAAAACATGGGGGGCCCCGCCCTTGCTGTGGACCGGTGAATCACAACGCCCCACACGATAGGTTGACGCGATCGTTCATATCATGCTTGCCGCCCGATCGAAAGAGGGGAGATTATGGCGGTAGGACCGCCGCCGCAACGCCTCGGGCATCCTGGCTGGCTGCGCATCGTTGTAATGGTGGGTAATGATCTTGATTGACCGGGGCGGCATGCGATTGCCATGATGGTTGCCGGGTGACGGATGACCAAGGGCGCTGGTGGAAGGCAGGCAACTTTACGGCGTGGGCTAAAGCCGATATAAAAGCGGTCCTCGAAGGGCTGGCGCATCGAGCGGGTCGCTATGGTTGAAGCAGAGGATGAGCAGTGACCACACCTGCTGTCAAACTGATGATCGTCAAACCCGGAGCCCTCGGAGATACCCTGCTGCTGGCACCGGCGCTGCGCGCCCTGCGGGAGGGGCTGCCGGACGTTGAGGTTGCGGTGGCGGGCAACATGCCCGCCGTGGGGCTGTTGAAGCATGTCGGCCTGGCCGAGGCGGTATTCGATATCGAACGCCTGAATCTCCACGTACCGGCCGAGGTTGAGTTCAGCATTCTGAATGGGGCCCGAGTGTTGGTCTGCCTGCATATTGATGCCGACGGTCGTAACGCCCTGCGCGAGCGGGCCGGC
>JASJCV010000317.1 GCA_030065275.1 Desulfobacterales bacterium
GGTCGGGCACATGCACATTGAAGACATCGCCGCCACGCGGGAGCACATCCACCTGATTACCGGGCAGGGCGCCATCGATTTTGCCGCGGTTTTCACGACCATGGCGCGCCTGGGCTATGACGGCGATATCAGCCTCGAGCTCTACCCCTACGTGGACACCCCGGACGAGGCCGGCCGGGAAAGCCTGGACCACCTGCGTCCGTTCTTTGCCCAGGCCGGGCTGACGCTCTAACCGGCGGTCTTCCCGGGCGGGGGCTGCGGACCCTGCACCGCCGAGGGCCCCGGCCTGCCCGCCAATTCCGCCCGGCGATCCGCCCGGGCCCTCCAGGCACCGGCGACCCTCCGCACGAAACCCCTCCACCACGATAGCGGCGGCCTTTCCCATCGGCATCGGCGAACACGGCCATCGGCCGGTTTCCCCACCGGCCCCGGCGTTCCATGACGCCGACGATGGATCCGGAAATCCGAGCAAATCCAAAATTGATCTTGCTTAAACCGTAAAGAATAACTATTAAAATTAATGAAACACGCAATTACTTTCCGGTTTAAATCGGGCTTTCATGAATTGGCGGCGGCCTTTCACTGCGCAGTGCCTTTCAACGCTCATCGGTGTAATGACAAACGCCCGTATCCAATGCCGCCACCACATATTGACGGAACTCCGTTACAAAGCTGATGCCAGCGCCGCCGCACGTGGTTTAGGGCTCCAAGCAACCCACCGGGCCGCGGGCACGGCGCATCGACCCATAACAGGCTGACAAGCACCCGATGCCGCCGGCAGCATGATACCGGCACCCGCCCGGCAGGTTTTTAGTTCGCACCGTCAAGGCAGCCGGCCCGTGCCGTCCGGCTTCGCCGTCTTTTCAGCCCCTGTCAACAGCGACGAGCGAATCAAAAGGAGGCCCGCGCATGAAAGAACTCAACGAGCTGAACCTGCCCGAAGATGTCCGCTACACCAAAGATCACGAATGGACGCGCCAGAGCGGCGACAATGTCACCATCGGCATCACCGACTTTGCCCAGGATCAGCTGGGTGACATCGTTTTCGTGGAGCTGCCGGAAACCGGCGACAGTTTCGGGTCCGGGGACGAGTTCGGCACGGTGGAATCCGTCAAGGCCGTCTCCGAACTCTATATGCCGCTGGCCGGCGAGGTCGTCGCCGTCAACGCCGACCTCGAGGACGCGCCCGAACTCGTCAACAACGCCCCCTATGACAAGGGGTGGATGCTCGAGGTCAAACCCGCCGATCCGGGTGAATTCGACCAGCTCCTGGACCGGGCGGCCTACCTCGAAATGCTGAAAGGAAACGAATGATGCGTTATCTTCCCCACACCCCCAAAGACATCGAGAGCATGCTCGCGGCGGTGGGGGTCAAGGATCTGGACGGACTCTTCGCCTCCATTCCGGAGGACTGCCGGCGCGACGATCCGCTGGACCTGCCGACCCTGACCGAATGGGAGCTCAACGCCCACATGGACAAGCTGGCGGCCCAGACCGTTTCCTGGGACACTCACAGGATCTTTGCCGGGGCCGGCAGCTACCACCACTTCATCCCCGAGGCGGCGCGCCACGTGCTGAGCCGCTCCGAGTTCGTCACGGCCTACACCCCCTACCAGCCCGAAATGAGCCAGGGCACTCTGCAGGGCATCTTCGAATACCAGACCCTGGTCTGCCGTCTGCTGGGCATGGAGGTGGCCAACGCCTCCCTTTACGACGGGGCTTCGGCGCTGGCCGAAGCCCTGCTGATGGCCATCCGCATCGGGCGCACCAAAAAGAAGACCGTGGCCGTTTCGGACCTGGTCAACCCCTACTACCGCAAGGTGGTGGAAACCTATTTCAAGCCCACGGATTTCAAGGTGGAGACCATTCCCCATAAAGCCGACGGGACAGCCGATCTGGACGCCATCGCCGCCATCGACGATCTGGCCGGGGTGGCCGTCCAATCGCCCAACTTCTTCGGTTGTGTCGAAGACCTCCAGGCGGCCGGCGAGGCCATTCATGCCCGCGGGGCCGTCTTCATCACGGCCTTCAGCGAACCCCTGGCCTACGGTCTGCTGAAGACCCCCGGACAGCAGGATGCCGACATCGTCTGCGGCGAGGGCCAGAGCCTGGGGCTTTCCCAATCCTTCGGCGGCCCCGGGGTGGGTATCTTCACCGCCAAGCAGAAGTACGTGCGCAACATGCCCGGGCGCCTCGTGGGCCAGACCTTGGACGCCGACGGCCAGCGCGGCTTCGTGCTGACCCTCTCCACCCGCGAGCAGCACATCCGCCGCGAGAAGGCCACCTCCAACATCTGCTCCAACCAGAGCCTGTGCGCCATGGCGGCCGGGATCTACATGGCCACCCTGGGCGGCACGGGTTTTCGGGAGCTGGCGGCCCTGAACCGTGACAAGGCGGAATACCTCAAACAGGCCCTTGGCGCCACCGGCCTGGAGCTGCCCTTCGCCCGGCCGACCTTCAACGAGTTCGTGGTCAAGTTCCCAAAGGGCTTCGACGCCAAGTGGCAGACGCTTCTGGAGGAAAAGAAGATCATGTGCGGCGTTCCGCTGGTGTGCTATTACCCGGAGCTGGCCGACCACTATCTTCTCTGCGTGACCGAGACCAAGTCCCGCGAAGACCTGGATATGCTGGTCAAGGAGGTGCAGCCATGAACGAATTCGTCGGAACCCAAGGCTTGATCCTGAACGAACCCCTGCTCTGGGAGCGCGGCCGACAGGGCCGCACGGGCTATTCCCTGCCCACGCGCGACGTGGACCCGGCCCCGCTGGACGACGCCGTGGCCGGCGAGGGGCCGGATTTCCCGGACCTCAGCGAGGTCGAGATCGTGCGCCACTACACGCGCCTTTCCCAGTGGAACTACGGGGTCGACTCGGGCATGTATCCGCTGGGCTCGTGCACCATGAAGTACAACCCCAAGACCAACGAGCGCCAGGCCGCGCTTCCCGGTTTCGCCGGCTCCCACCCGCTGGTGCCCAGCGAACTCTGCCAGGGGGCGCTGCGGCTGATCTACGAGCTGGAGCATTACCTGGCGCACGTCTCCGGCCTGGACGCCGTGGCGGTGCAGCCGGCGGCCGGGGCCCAGGGCGAACTGGCGGGCATGCTGATCTTCGCGGCCTATCACCGCGACCAGGGCAGCTCCCGCAGCAAGATCCTGATCCCGGACACGGCCCACGGAACGAACCCGGCCAGCGCGGCCCTGTGCGGGTACCAATCCGTCCCGCTCAAAACCGGCCCGGAAGGTGTCTTGACCCCCGAGGCCGTCGAAGCCCTGATGGACGAGGACACCGCCGGCCTGATGGTCACCAACCCCAACACGCTGGGGCTCTTCGAGACCCATACGCGTAAGATCGCCGACATCGTACACGCCAAGGGCGGTCTGATTTACGCCGACGGCGCCAACATGAACGCCGTCATGGGGGTGGTCGATTTCGGCAAGGCCGGCATCGACGTGCTGCACATCAACCTGCACAAGACGTTTTCGACCCCCCACGGGGGCGGCGGCCCCGGGGCCGGGCCGGTCTGCGTCACCCGCCAGCTGGAACCGTTCCTGCCGGCCCCGCGGGTGGTCAAAACGGGGGCGGCCTTCCGGCTGTCCGAAGACTTTCCCAAAAGCATCGGCAAGCTCAACGCTTTCTACGGCAACTTCGGGGTTCTGGTGCGCGCCTACAGCTACATCCTCTCGCTGGGCACGCACCTCAAGGATGTCAGTCAGCACGCCGTCCTCAACGCCAACTACATCAAGGAGAAGTTGAAGGACATCTACCACCTGCCCTTCGACAAGCCCTGCATGCACGAATGCGTCTTCACCGACAAGCATCTGGAAGCGCACAAGGTGAGCACACTCGACCTGGCCAAGCGGCTGATCGACTACGGGTTTCATCCACCCACCATTTACTTCCCGCTTGTGGTGCAAGGGGCGATCATGATCGAGCCGACCGAATCGGAATCCCGCGAGAACATCGACCAGTTCATCGCCACCATGCGCGCGATTCACCGGGAGGCCGAAGACGATGCCGAGCGTCTGACCGGGGCGCCGCGCAACACCAAGGTGCGACGTCTGGACGAAACCACGGCGGCCCGCAAACCGGTTTTGCGCGGCTGATGGCCGGTATTTATATGAATGCGAACACGGGTGCGGCGTCCGGGTGCGCCGTCGACCGATTGGCGAATGGGAAAGGGAGACCATGGAACAGAAATTCATCATGACCGCTTTCGGCAAGGACCGTCCCGGCATCGTCGCCGACGTCACCGAGCTGATCTACGAGAACGGCTGCAACCTCGAAGACACTACCATGACCCTGTTGGCCGGGGAGTTCACCCTGATCGTGCTCCTGTCCTCCCTGGACAACGACACTTCCGACCTGGCCGACCGGCTTCACACCGCCTGCCGCCGACTCGAGCAGGAAAAGGGGCTCTCGGCCTTCGTGCGTGAAGTGGAATCCATGGAAGGTTACGAAGTGGGGCCCTTCAGCCCCCACACCATCCGGCTGGAGGGCATGGACCAGGCCGGCATCGTCTACAAGATCAGCCGCTATCTCTCGAGCCACGGCATCAACATCATCGACCTCAAGAGCAAGCGACAGTACATGCCCCAGTCGGGCACGGCCCTCTACAGCATGGAAATCCATGTTCAGATTCCCAAGACCGTGTCGCTGGATGCGTTCGACAAGGGACTGAGCGCGATCGGCGAGGAGCTCAACGTCGAGATCATGTGGTAGACGATCCGGGCATCGAGGCAGACAGGCGCAAGTTGCATGACGATTTTCCAAGCGGATGACGGCTGCCCGCTGTTCTACGAGCGCTTCGGCCCGGCGCACGTAGGACGGCCGTCCGTGGTCTTTCTGAACGGGACGGCCCAGACCACACTCAACTGGTGGCCCTTGGCCAACCGGCTGAAAACCATGGTCCGGGTGGTCCTCTACGACGCCCGCTGCCAGGGGCGCAGCGGGGCCGACGGCGACGTCCCGGATCTTGAGCGCCATGCCGCCGACCTCGAGCAGTTGCTGACCCACATGGCCATTGACCGCGCGGCCCTCGTCGGCCTCAGTCACGGCGGCCGGGTGGCCCTGGCCGCCGCCCAGCGGTTTCCGGCGCGGATCGAGCGCTGCATGATTCTGAGCCTCGATCTCGACAACGGTATGCGTGCCGCCCTGACCGTGACGGGGTGGCGCAAGATCCTGGCCGAGTGCGGTCTGGAAGCTCTCATGCGCGCCATGCTGCCGGTGGTGTTCAGCGAGGCTTTTCTGCAGAAGCAGGCCCGGGTGCTGGACAAGATCGTGGAGGCCCTGGTGCAGCGCAATGACGCGCAGAAAGTCGGCCGCCTGCTCACGGCCATTGCCGACTACCCGCCGGTGGCCGCGGTTTTGCCGACCGCCGGGATGCCGGTGCGGGTGCTGGCCGGGGCGGACGATCCGCTGGTTTCCGC
>JASJCV010000025.1 GCA_030065275.1 Desulfobacterales bacterium
ACAATACCCCCAGCCGTTGATACATATTGACCATTCACGCACATCCTTGCTAAGCGATTGCTGTGTTGCTGTACAAAGGCAGAATCATTCCCCACTCCAATCAGCTCTGACCTGTTGACGCCTGCCGGCCTCATACGCTGCTCCGCGTTTACTTGTTTCAGTTTTTCAGCGTTAAGTCGCGCCAGAAAATCAGATTCCGCTGCCCGTGAACCAAAATGGGATGGTTATGCCCTGATTACAGCTTTGGGACCCGGTCGCTAATTTAGTCCGTGCCCATATTGTTTTTTGTCTGGATGAAGATCGATGCAATTCAATTGTTCGATCTGTCTCTTAATCTATCAGCCCGACTGGGTTGATGGTGAAATTGAAGACGGTTGCGATTGCGAAAAGGCCGTCTTCGATTTCATCCATCAGATTGGCACCCATTTTACGGATGCTATTGAATGGATGTGTTCTTTTTTTCGAACGATCAAAGAATTCGGATTTATTTTCCCCACAAGGAGACAAAATTATGAAACCATTTTTTTCTAATACAAGGCCGGGAAAAGAGATAATTTTAAATGAAAATATTGTCGAGTTGCCCATCCTTTATTATCGTGATGATTTTTTTGTACTCTATTTTACGGGAAATACAAAAAAGATGATCGAAATGCTACCTTCAGAAAACCTTTATCCTGTTGTGATGCCGAATGGTAAGGCCCTCATCGGTGTGGGGGCCTTTAATTATATCGAGACGACGATTGGATCCTATGGCGAGGTTGCCATCGTTATACCGGTTGTCTATGGGAAAAAGACTTCAGCATTCACCGGACTAATACCTGTTTTCATGGAAAGCTGGTATCCGGGATTTGGATTACTCGTCATGCATTTGCCTGTTACCGGCCTGCTGGCAAGAGATGGAGGACGCCAAGGGTGGGGCTACACAAAGTTTATGGCTGACATGCATTTCATCATAAATTCGGATTATTTTGAATGCCAAATGCATGATGAAGACTGCCATATATTAACTATCCGGGTTCAAAAAAAAGGCATCCTGATGAAAGATACGAGACCCATAACGACATATTCGGTATTGAACAACAACCTGATTAAAACGATTATACCGCAAAGATGTGTCAAACGAATGGCGATTCAAACCAGAGGATCGTGTCTCAAGTTAGGCAACCACCCTGTTGCTGAATCCATAAGAGCGCTTGGCATTTCAAGAAGGCCTTTTATGACCGCCTATTATCCGGAACGCTCCGTGATTCTCCCATTGGGAAATATAATCGAGACAGACGTATCGCCTTTTGATGGCTACATAGGAAAAAACCGGGAGGCCAAGCATACGATTGAGTACAGTTAACATAGCTGCAAGCTTCGAATACCGAATCATCATCTGGCAAACGATCCGATTGGAGGTGTCGATTTTGAACTTGCGGCAATCAAAACGCGGTACTTCTCAAGATTGCCGATCCGATTCGAGCTCCACCATCGATCCGACCAAATGGATCGGATAACCGGAGCGTTCATCAAATATCGAGAATTTCGTAAATCTGTTCGGTGACGGGCTTTGAATTATCGCACCAGGTCTCTCTTACACTTCGCACCAGCTTTTGATAGGTCCCGGCTTGTTCTTCCCTGTATCTGTATAAGTCTTCCTGGGTTCTGAAAAGAATGATGGCGCCATATTGAGAGGGGTCGCTTAGGTTCTGGAAAAATTCTGCGCGACGGACGCCTTTGACGCCACGAAGTTCCGATGCTGAAGTTTCCATCCATTTTTCAACCTTTTTCCCCGGCAAGGCGTGATAAGTGGCTACCCGCATAATCATAGCGGTTCCTCCATGTTCAAGGTTTGAAGAATCTTGCTTTGAAACTCGTTTTGTAGCGTCAGGTCAATAAGAGCTGAGATTGAAGATCGCAGGTACTGATAACCAGGAAGGACAAGTGAAAAGAAGCAGGTCGAAAGGTTGAAAGCAATATGATTAAAATTAGTACCACCAATCTATAATTCAAGCGTCTAATTCGAGTTCTAAGATCCGGCCGATCAAAACCACTCTGCAGTTTCGAGCAGGCCGGCAAAAGCATCTGGTGTATTTTTTTAATGGCCTGCCTTGTGATCTCTATCAGCATTTGTCGCGGGCGCCCCGGATCTTGATTTGGTGTAGCGGAAAATGCTTTTGATCCACCGGGCCGCTTAGACATCGCTGATCGTTCCCGGATACCACTGTGTCGTCGACAGGTTTGCATGTCTGGGAATGCGCTTGATGAGAATTCCAATGGGCATACCCGAACGCGATGCGGAAATTGCCGACTGCCTGCCGCAGGCCATGGGGGTACCCCTTGATACAGGCCACTCAGGGCATACTGAGGACCTGTTTGATTGTGGACGGCCTTAATTGTATGTCGTATGATTCGGGCCGCTGGGGTCAGAAAGGCGCGGAAACGACGAATGCTTGAACAACTCAAAAACAAACCGATATTACTGGACGGCGGTATGGGGCGCGAATTGCGTTTTCGGGGTGTGGACGTACCCGAAACCATCTGGTCTGCAGGTGCTCTCATTACCGCTCCCGATGTCGTTCGCCAGATCCACATGGATTATATCGCCGTCGGGGCCGATATGATTACAATCAATAGTTACGGTATTATCCGCAAAGACCTGTCCAATGTCGGCATTGCCGACCGGTTTGGCGAACTCAACAACCTTGCCTGTCATCTGGCTCTTGAAGCGCGGGAGCGGTCGCATCGAAATGTCCTGATCGCGGGATCATTGCCGCCCCTGAGAGGCAGTTTCCGGCCCGACCTGGTGGGCCCGATCGATGAAATCGAATCCCTATATCAGGAACAGGCAGACCTCCTGGCCCCGCATGTGGATCTGTTGCTTTGCGAAACCATGTCCAGCGCCATCGAAGGGCGGGCAGCGGCTCGGGCGGCCTGCCGTACCGGCAAGCCTGTTTGGGTCGCCTGGACGCTGCACGAGGATCGTTCGGGCCATCTGCGCAGTGGCGAACCCATTGCTGAGGCCGTGGCGGCGCTGGAGGGGCTTGCGGTCAGCGGTTTTCTGGCCAACTGCTGTGCCCCGGAAAGCATTACCCAAGCGATACCCCAACTGGCTGTAGCTGAGGGAGATTGGATTGGTGGTTATGCCAATACATTTAATCCCATTCCCAGTGACTGGACCCTGGATGGGGACAAGGACACCGACGGGTTGTTGTCCCTGCGCGAGGATCTGAACCCGGAACGCTATGCCGACCATGTGGCGAACTGGCTATCGGCCGGGGCCACGGTCGTGGGCGGATGCTGCGGCACCCGGCCGGCGCATATCGAAAAGATACGTGCGTTGATTGATGGCGGTATTTCGAACAGGCCGTGAAAAAAAGGTCGATTGGGGATGCCGTGCGTCTCTTCCCGCAGAACGTGAACCATCAGGTAACCCCCCGGGGACTTAAAAACCTCTTCAGGCGCCCTGTGTGAGCTCGCCTTTGCCCTGCGTCGGGCATCGGTGGCGGCATCGGTGGCGGGGGCGGAGACGCCTGTCGGCCTGTCTGAGCGAAGCGCGTTGCGAACCGCTTGAAAATTAATTATGGCCAAATTGAATCCAAGGCACTATGAATCGGTCAAACTGAACATCGCTTGGAATCAACCTGCGACGGTTGATATGCATCTTTGGCAGTGCGTCTGGTTTATCGTGATTTCATGCCTTTGGTCGTGCGATAGTTAACGCTGTTGTTTTTTTGTCATTTAGACGTTCCTCAAGATGAATGCCGCATCTCGGACTATGGGATATTGTGTTGTTGAAAGCGCAAGATTCTTTCAAGTTGTTGGCTGTTGACGGCGACGATGGTTCGCTGGAGGATATCCAGGCCTGTCTGGCTGAGGGCGAGCTAATCGTCGCCACGGCCTCCTCAGGCGCGGAGGCCATGCGAATCCTCGAGTTCAGCAAAGTCGACCTGGTCATCCTTGATATCCAGATACCCGATATCGATGGCTTGTCTTTCCTCCAATATATCCAGGAGCAGTTTAAAGATATCGAAGTCATCATGACCGCCCGTTCGCCGTCCGTTCGCGATGCTGTTCAGGCCATCAAAGGAGGCGCTGAAAATCTCCTGGCCAAACCGCTGCAGCCGCATGAACTGCTGGCGGCTGTCAACCGACTTGCCGGAAAGCTTACCCAGCGCCGAGCGTTGCTGCCTCAAAGCCCACCCCCCGAGACATACGGCCTGATCGGTATTTCGGACGGTATTCGCAATGTCATTGAGCGCATCGAACGTGCGGCGACCATCAACGCCAATGTCCTCATTCACGGCGAAAGCGGCACCGGCAAAGAGCTTGTCGCGCGGGCCATTCATTACCGCAGCGACAGGGCCGCCGCACGCTTCGTGCCGGTCAACTGCACGGCCATTCCCGATACGCTCATCGAAAGCGAGCTGTTCGGCCATGTCAAAGGCGCTTTTACCGGCGCCAAGGACTCCCGGGCCGGATTTTTCCAGATTGCCGACGGTGGCACCATTTTTTTGGACGAGATCGGCGATGCCAGCCTCAATCTGCAGGGTAAACTGCTGCGTGTGCTCCAGAACAAAGAAATCCATATTGTCGGCTCCAGCCATGTCCGCAAAGTGGACACACGCATCATTGCCGCCACCCATAAGGACCTTCCGGCCATGGTGCAAAAAGGCTTGTTTCGGGAAGATCTGTACTACCGCCTGGACGTCGTGGACATCTACGTGCCCCCCCTGCGCGAACGGCCGGATGATATCCTGCCCCTTGTCAATCATTTTCTGCACCGCTTCGCGCGGGAAATGGAGCGAACCACGCCCGTTTTCAGCGACCGGGCCCTGGAAAACCTGCAGCGTTACGCCTGGCCCGGCAATGTGCGCGAGCTTGAAAACCTTTCCCAGCGATTACTGGTCAACACCGACGGCGACACCATCGACACCTCCGACCTCCCGGAAACCATGCGCCGCATCACACTGACGTCCACCGAAGGTCTGCAGTCGTTGGCGACCGTGGAAGCGGCCCACATTCTGCGCGTATTGGCCGCGGTGGACGGGAACAAGACCCATGCGGCCAAGATTTTGGGTATCGACCGCAAAACCCTGCGGGAAAAGCTCAAGCGCCTCACGTCCGCTGGCTGACCGGCGCGTTTCACCCCGACGTACGGCGCCGCCGGTCGATCATGACCGGGGGCGGCATGCCTAAGCCCATCTGGCGGCTGGCGGGGTTGGTGTTCATAACTATCCGAAAATATATTTCTATTGTTCCGCTTGTCTCCTTGCCCGTCAATCCCCGACCGCATTGCCGGCTTAATGGCCCGTCTTTTGCTACCTTCGGAGGCATCATTCAAGGCCGCTAACAACCGCCATGCGAGGAGCCGCGATGACCCGCTACCACAAACTGCGCCGCGATTTTATTCTGGTGAGGCTGCTGGTGGCCGTCCTGCCGCTGGCAGTCCTGGGGGGACTGATCTACAGGCATTTTACCGACGCCTTCGATACCCGGGTCATGGGCCAGGCGGCGGCCCTGGCACTCTCGCAACGCAGTGCCGTGGAGGTCTTTCTCGAGAAGCGCGAAGCCATTCTATCCACGGTCGCCCGCACGATCCCCTACCGCGAACTGGTTGACCATGAACGCCTGACAGCCATATTCGAGGCCATCAACGGTCAGGGAAACGGCCTTGGTTTCGTGGATCTGGGTGTCATCGATGCCGCAGGCCGCTATCAGGCCTATGTGGGGCCTTATGATATGCAGCATGTCAATCATGCTCGCGAGGCCTGGTTCGGCGCAGCTATGCGCAATAGCCGCCACACCAGCGATGTCTTTCGCGGATCGAGAGAACTTCCCCAGTTGATCATTGCGGTGCGCGGCCATGCCCGCGGTCAGGGATTCATCTTGCGGGCCACCGTCGCATTCGAGGCCTTCAACCGTCTGGTGGAGATGGGCCGGGCGGAGCGCGGCGGCGATGCTTTCATCGTGAGCGCCGACGGCGTCTACCAGACCCGGCCCGGATCGGGCGAAGCGGTTCTGGACCGCGCAGCGATCGACTTGACCGCCTTTGACCGACACACCATTCGCACCGTCCGCTGGTCGGACGCCAAGGCCACACGCTTTGCCGCCGGCGCCTGGCTGCAGGACGGGCGGTGGCTGCTGGTGGTGGTCCAGGGCCGGGGAAACGACGCCGGCGGCCTGATCCGCCTGCGCAACATTGAATTGATGATCGTTGCCGCCGGGATACTGGGCGTGCTGCTGATTGCCGTGGGCGGCACCCAATTGAGCATCCGGCGTCTGGCGGCTTCGGATCGCCAATTGGCGGCCCTCAACGAACGCCTGGTTCACCGCAATAAACTCGCCGCTCTCGGCAAAATGGCCGCCGGCATCGCCCATGAAATCAACAACCCGTTGGCCGTGATCAGCGAGCAAGCCGGCTGGATGCGCGACTTGCTGGCCGAAGACAAGTCTATCGACAGCGGGCACCAGGACGAGTACGCCCAGTGTCTGGACAAGATCGAGGCCCAGGTCGCGCGCAGTCGCGAGGTGACGCACAGCATGCTCGAATTCGTGCGCCGCATGGCCCCCCGCCGCGAAAAGGTTGACGTCGGCGAGGTTCTGCAGCAAACCGTCACGCTGATGCAGCATCAGGCCCGCCTTCAGGATATCGATATCGTCGTCGACCTGCCGCCCGACCTGCCCGTGATGTCCAGCGATCGGTCCCGCCTCCAGCAGGTGTTCTTCAACCTGCTTACCAACGCGATCGACGCCATTGGCACCGTCGGTACCATTCGGATTTCAGCCGCCCCGCAAGATCAAAAGATGATCGTCCAGGTGCAGGACAACGGGCGGGGGGTGCCGGACCACTTGCAGAGCCAACTTTTCGATCCTTTCTTTACCACCAAGGAAACCGGCCAGGGCACCGGGCTGGGCCTGTCCATCTGCCATCGCATCATCGATCAGATGGGCGGCCGGATCACTTTCGAAAGCCGCTCTGGAATAGGTACGACGTTCCGTGTCGAATTGCCCCTCGTTGCGACCTGAGGGCCCGTCGGCGTATCGATCGCCGACGGTGAGGCGCCGTGTCCGGACGGATATCGACCCGAGGGTGGAGAAAAACTCCCCGGCGGGGAGAAACGCACCGTTTTCGTTTGCCCTTGACCCTGGCCGCTGGGTGGATATTCATTGATGGGCGGTCTTCCAATGGCTCCCGTATCAGACAATGGTGGCGAATAAATTAAATAATAACAATTGGAAAAGAACGCCGCGCCTTTGGACGGCAATCCTGTTGGCCGCTCTGGCCTGTCTTTTGCTCAGTGATTCGGCTGGAGGAAATGACCGCCAGGCGTAAAAGGACACGTATGAGTTCCCAGGACATCGACCGCAACGAATACTACCGTTCGCTCAAGCGCAATATTTTTCTGATCGTGATCTTGGTATCCTACATTCCCCTGATCGTTGTGAGCAGCGGTATCCTTTACCAAATGCACGCAATTCACCAGGAAAAAACCCGAATTCATCTGGAAACGCTTGTCAAGAAACACAAGTGGAACATCGACCATTTTTTACGCGAACGCCAGGACAACATTTCCTTTATCGCTGACAGCTATCGCTTCGATGAATTGGCCGACAGCGCGCGCCTGGCAGAACTGTTCCGCAAGCTGCAGACCACCTATGGTCACGTTTTCTCCGACATCGGTGTCGTTCGGGCCGATGGCACGCAGGTATCCTACGTCGGCCCGTACCTGTTGGAAAGTGCCCAGTACAACGATGCCGAATGGTTTCAAGAGGCCTTCCAGGCCGATACCTACACCAGCGACGTCTTTTTGGGGCTGCGCGGCTTTCCGCATTTCATTGTCACGGCGCGCAAGTACAAGGACGGCCAGCCCTGGATCCTGCGGGCCACCGTGGATTTTTTGGCCTTCAACGATGTGGTCGAAAACATCCAGCTCGGCCAGACCGGCTTCGCCCACATCATCAACCGCGCGGGCGCGCTGCAGACCCGCACTGCAGGCCGGCCGGTGTCGACGGAAAGCGCCTATCTCGCCCTTTTTCAGAAGGCCAATCAGTTTTCCCCGGATCAGATCCAGTCAGGGACGCGACAGGCCGCCGACGGCACTGACCTGATTTACGTCGCCGGCCTGCTCAAGGAAAACCAGTGGGCGCTCGTATTTCAGCAGGACCTCAAAGACGCCTACCGCGATCTCAACCGTACCCGCAACATTGCCATCCTGGTCTTCGGCCTGGGCGGCATCGCCATCTTTACCATGGCGGTGGTGCTCTCCAAAGGGATGATCACGCGTATCGCAGCCGCCGATCGGGAAAAGGAGATCATGAACCAGCAGATCATCGAAAGCGGCCACCTGGTCTCCCTGGGAGAACTGGCGGCGGGCATCGCCCATGAAATCAACAACCCCGTGGCCATCATGGTGGAGGAAGCCGGTTGGATCGAAGACCTGCTCGAAGAAGAAACGTTTCACGAAAGTGAGAATCTGACGGAGTTCAAACGGGCCCTGACGCAGATTCGCAAGCAGGGCATCCGGGCCCGCGACATCACCCACAAGCTGCTGAGCTTTGCGCGGCGCTCGGACAGCATCATTGACCGGGTCGACGTCAACGACCTGATCCGGGAGGTGGTGAGCCTTTCCGCCCAGCAGGCCCGCTACAACAACGTGGAATTCGAATCCCGCCTCGACGAGGACCTGCCCGCCATTCAAGTCTCCCAGACCGAACTGCAGCAGGTGCTGTTCAACCTCATCAACAATGCCATCGATGCCATGGACAAGCGCGGCGGCGTCATTCATGTCGCCAGCTGGAGTAATGGGGACCAAGTCCTTTTCCATGTCAAGGACAACGGGCCCGGCATCCCCGAAGCCAATCTGCACCGAATCTTCGAACCCTTTTTCACCACCAAACCGGTGGGTAAAGGCACAGGGCTAGGCCTGTCGATCTGCTACGGCATCATCAAAAAGATGGGCGGCGAAATCAAGGTGGAGAGCCGGGTCGGCGAGGGCACCGTTTTTGAAATCAATATTCCGATCGATGTTCGGGGCGCAACCGGGGCGGAGCCGCCGGCTCCCGTCGCGAAACACGCCCCTTAATGCAAAAGGAGCGTAGAAAATGACAATCGCTAAATTACTTCTGGTCGACGATGAAACCGCCTTCCTGGACGCCATGAAGCGCCGCCTGACCAAGCGCAATTTCGAAGTCTACACGGCAACCTCCGGCATGGATGCTCTGGACCTACTGAGCGACGAAGGGGAAAAGGTGGAAGTCGTGATCCTGGACGTCAAGATGCCGGGAATGGACGGCATCGAGACGTTAGCTGAAATCAAACGCAAGTTTCCCCTGGTCGAAGTCGTGATGCTGACAGGGCATGGCACGGTGCCCTCGGCCATCGACGGGATGAAACAAGGGGCCTTCGACTATTTGATGAAGCCTTGCGACATGGACGTTCTGGTGGCCAAGGTCGGTGAGGCCGCGGCCAAAAAACGCCGGCACGAGGAAAAGATCATCGAAGCCCGTATGCAGGAAATAACGACGCGACGTGCATAGGCGGTAAGCATGATACCAAGCGAAGAAACAGACATCCGTCTGCTGCTGGTGGACGACGAGGAGGCTTTTGTCAACGTGCTGACCAAACGGCTGGCCAAGCGGCGCGTGACGGTCACGCCGGCCTATAACGGCACCGAGGCGCTCCAGCGCCTGCGCCGCGGCGACTTCGATGTGGCCGTGCTGGATCTCAAAATGGAAGGCATGGACGGCATCGAGGTGCTCAAGATTCTGGAGAAAATGGCGCCCGAACTGCCCGTGATCATGCTCACCGGGCACGGCTGTCAGATATCCGCACGGGAAGCCCTGGCCCACGGCGCGTTTGATTATCTTTCCAAACCCTATGATTTCGAGGCGCTGCTGCAGAAGATCCGCGAGGCGCATCAGAGCATCAGGAGGTCGCCATGAGCGAATTCACCGTACTGCTCGTCGACGACGAAGAGGACTTCCGCCGCACGTTGGCCAAGCGGCTGGAAAAGCGCAACCTGCAGGTGCTGTCGGCGGCCGGCGGCGAGGAGGCAATGGCCCTCATCCGACGATCGGCCGTGGACGTGGTGGCACTCGATGTGCGCATGCCGGGCATGGACGGGATCGATGTCCTGCGGGCCATCAAGGCCCATGATCCGCTGATCGAGGTGGTGATGCTCACAGGGCATGCCAGCGTCGAGGCGGCGGTGGAGGGCATGGACTTCGGCGCCTTCGACTATTTGATGAAACCGGTGGGTATCGATGAGCTTCTGTACAAGCTGCAGGATGCCTACGAGGCCCGCCGGATTGGTTTGAAACGCAATTCACGGGGCCCGACGCCCTCGGAATAGAGGTAACGCCAATCCAGACGAAAGGAGCTCGATTGCAATGAATTTCTTTAAACAATGGGCACAGTTCATGCTCGCCGGCGCGAAAGCCCACGCCCGGTGGGAGAAGGAAATGTCGGACAATATCCTGGGCAGCCGAAAGCGCCTCATGGTCCTCGGCTTGTTTCTGGTGCCGATAGTGCTGGGCGGCATCGCCTTTGCCGATCAGCTGGCTGCGGGCATACCCGACATGCTCGGCGGCAAGAAGGCCTACAGCCCCTCGTTTTTCACCACCGGGATCTTCCTGGCCTCAATTCTGATCGGACTGGGGGCCGGGCTGATTACCGGCTGTATCGGCGCGGGCGGCGGCTTCATCATCGCGCCGGCCTTGATGAGTGCCGGCATCAAAGGCATCCTGGCCGTCGGGACCGATCTTTTTCACATTTTCGCCAAAGCCATCATGGGCAGCGTGATCCACCGCAAACTCGGCAATATATCGGTGCCCCTGGCGTTGATCTTTCTGATCGGGGCCATCCTGGGGGCCACCGGCGGGGGGGTGATCAACCGCGTGCTCTACGAGATCAACCCTGTACTGAGCGATGCCTTCATCACCACGATCTACGTCCTGATGCTCGGGCTTCTGGGCATGTACGCGCTCACTGATTTTCTCAAAGCCCGCAAACGGGGCGACACCGGCGGGGCCCACGACACCGGCGGCAAGACCGAGGGCGCCGAGCTGGGCTCCCTGCCGCAGAAGCTGCAGAACATGCGCATCCCGCCCATGGTCACCTTCGACCAGGATCTGGTGCCCGGCGGGCGTCAAATATCGTCGGTCTTTCTGGTGCTCAGCGGGGCTCTGGTGGGGTTTGCAGCAGCCATCATGGGGGTCGGCGGTGGATTCCTGACCTTTCCGATCTTCGTCTACGTGCTTGGCGTCTCTTCCATGACCACGGTGGGCACGGACATCTTCCAGATCGTCTTCACCGCGGGCTATGCCGCGGTCAGCCAGTACGCCATCTATGGGTTTATCTTCTACACCCTGGCTATGGGCATGCTGCTGGGCTCGCTCATCGGCATCCAGATCGGCGCCATGGTCACCAAGGTCGTCAGCGGGATCACCATCCGCGGCTTCTATGCCATGGCCGTGCTGGCGGGTTTCGTCAACCGCGTCTTTGCGCTGCCCGGCAAGCTGGGCTCCATGGACGTCATCGCCATCAGTCCGGCCACGGCCAAGATCCTCGACACGATCGGCATCTGGGCCTTTTTCATCGTGATTGGCGGTTTCGGCGTCTGGGTCATCGGCACGTTCCTGCGCAACATCAAGAAACTCAAGAAGGCGGAGGTGGCGTCATGATTGCGGACAAGAAGATTTTTCTCATCGGCTCTGCGCTGCTGGTCGGGTTTGCCGTCGTGTTTTGCATCATGTTCATGCCCATCTTCGGCGGCGGGCAGAATGCATTGAACTATTTCGACAACCTGTTTAATTCCATTTCCAAGGGATCGGCCTATTATATTGATGATCTGAAGACCCAGAACGAGGCTTTTGAAGGTCGTGAACTGGACCTGACGATCGCGGCCGCCATTTCGAGCCGTCCGGAACAGTCGAAACTGCTGTTCTGGAAAGCCGGCGCGGCGGCCGAGGCCGACGGCACGCAGGTCACCGTGCGCGGCGATCTGGGCCGCATTCTGGCCGCCTGTCTGGAGGATGCCGACCTGCTGTTTAACAACCAGGAGGAAAGCCTGCGCGCCAAGTACGGAATCGCGGGGCGTGAGGTCATTTACACGTGGTGGGCGCTGCTCAAGGAACTGGACAAAGCGCTTAAAAAAGAGAAGCGTTTCGAGGACGCCAAATTCGTGATGACGGTGCAGGCCAAGGCCATCGAGGTGGCGTTCAATTTCTTCGGCATCGAACCGCAAAACATCATGGACAAGATCGGGATCGTGGTTTTTGCCCTGGCCTTTTACGTCATCTATACCCTCTGGTTCGGATTTTCCATCATGTACCTCTTCGAGGGGTGGGGCATGGATCTTGAGCACTAACCATTAGCCGACCGGGGTTCTCCGGCGCCATGCCGGGCCGGGAGAGCCCCGGGCAAATACTGAAACGCGAGGACCGGCCAAACAAGCATGCGAAGGATCCGTGAATATCTGCACCGCCGACTCACCCGTTCTCGCCCGGCGGTCCCCGAGGCGGCCGCCGACGAACTGCGCGTAGCGTTCAAGGAGCGCTATCACCACTTCAAACTGCTCCTGAGCGCCAACAAGCGCGCCCTGGAGCGCATGGCCGCCATCGAAGGGGCGCTGCGCGGCGGCGAGGCTTTCGGCATGGCCTTCGTCCGGTCGACCTGCACCGAAGTCGCAACCGCTGTTTGGCGCATGATCCAGAGCATGGCCGTGCTGGCACCGGGCAAATACCCGGAACTGCCCACTCGTTTCAAAGCCATCAATGCACAGATCAAGGCCCACCTGGAAAGTTCCTTTCGACCGCTGGCCGAGGCGGCTCTGGTGGTGTCCCTCGGCACCATCGACCGCAACTGGCGCGATCAGGCCGGCGGCAAGATGGCCGGCCTGGGGGAAGTCCACAAAAAGACCGGCCTGACCGTTCCCGACGGTTTCGTTATCACCACCGCGGCCTATTCGCGCTTCCTAAACCACTCCGGCTTGCAGGACGAAATCAACCGCCTGATCCAGACCGCCGACCGGGAAGACACCGCCGGGCTGCTGGAACTGAGCGCCCGCCTGCAGCAGGCCGTGCTCAAGGCGCCCGTCCCCCGGGACATCGAAAGCGCGGTGGCGCTGGCCTGGCGCACGCTGGAATCCCGACACGGTACGGCGATGCGCATCGCGCTGCGCAGCAGCAGTCTGTTCGAAGACGACATCGCCAGCGCTTTCGCCGGGCAGTTCCAGACCGAACTCAACGTGTCACGCGATCATCTGATGGATGCCTACCGTACCGTGGTGGCCAGCAAATACAGCCTGCATGCCCTGACCTATCGCCTCAACCGGGGCATTCGGGACGAAGACCTGGCCGTGGCCGTGGGGGCCATGGTGATGGTGGACGCCGTAGCCGGCGGCGTGGCGTACACGATCAGCCCGGTGGCCGCGGACGACGACCGCGTTCACATCGACGCCACCTGGGGCCTGCCCAAGGCGATCGTGGACGGCACGGCGGCCTACGACAGTTTCATCGTGGCCCGGGCACCCCAACTGCACGTTGCCGATCAGGCCATCGGCCACAAGACCAGCCGCCTGGTTTGTTATCTTGAGGAAGGCGTTTGTCGGCGCGATGCCACGGGCGACCAGGCCGACCTTCCCTGCCTGTCGCCCGATCAGGTCCTGGAAGTGGCCCGGATGGCGCTCGAGATCGAGGCCTATTACGGCTGCCCCCAGGATATCGAATGGGCCATCGCGGCCGACGGAAAGCTCAATCTGCTGCAAAGCCGCCCCCTGCCCGTACCGGAAGGAGCCGGCGACGCAACGGTTACCCCGGATATTCCCGAGGGGACCGAAGTGCTGCTGGAAGGGGGCGTCACGGCCAGCCCGGGAGCCGTCGGGGGAACCGTATACCCGGCCGCCAAGCGGGCCGATGCGCTGCGCTTCCCGGCGGATGCCATTCTGGTGGTGCGTCAGGCCGCACCCTACTGGGCCACGCTGATCGGCCGGGCGGCCGGCGTGGTGGCAGAGCAGGGGGGCGTGGCCGGACACCTGGCCAATGTGGCCCGGGAGTTCGGCGTGCCCGCGCTGTTCAGCTGTCCGGATGCCATGGCGCGCCTCGCGGCAGGTGACGAAGTGACGCTGGATGCCGACCGCCGCAGGGTGTATGCGGGGCGTTTGCCGGGGTTGATCGCGCAGCGGCCACCCCGGAAAGTCAACCCGCTGGCGAATTCGCCGGTTTTCAAGCTGCTTCAGGCGCTCGACCGCCTGATCGTGCCCCTCCACCTGCTCGACCCGGAGGCTTCCGAGTTCCATCCGCAGAACTGCCGCACCCTGCATGACATCACCCGGTTCCTGCATGAAAAATCCGTCCAGGAGATGTTCAGTTTCGGCCAGGCGCACCATTTTCCCGAGCGCTCAAGCAAACAGCTCTTCTACAAGGTGCCCATGCAGTGGTGGGTGCTCAATCTGGATGACGGCTTCGTGGCGGAGGTCGACGGCAAATACGTGCATCTCGACAATATCGCCTCGGAGCCCATGATCGCGTTCTGGTCGGGGTTTACGGCGATTCCCTGGGCGGGTCCTCCCGCCATCGACCACCGCGGCCTGGCCTCCGTGCTCTTCCAGTCCACCGCCAATACCGCACTCACCGTCGGACGCCGCAGCCGCTACGCCGAGAAAAACTATTTTATGATCTCGCGCCACTACTGCAATCTGAATTCGCGGCTGGGGTATCATTTCGCGATGCTCGAAGCCCTCGTCAGCGACCGCACGCGTGAAAACTACGTCACCTTCCAGTTCAAGGGAGGCGCGGCCGATATCGAACGGCGTCTCAAACGGGTGCATTTTATCGGCGATCTGCTGGAAACCTACGCCTTCCGCGTCACGATTCAGGAAGACCACCTGACCGCCCGCATCGCCAATGAAGACCGCGGGATCATGGTCGAACGGCTCAAGATTCTGGGCTATCTTGCCCTGCACACCCGCCAGATCGACATGATCATGAAAAACAAGGCGCGCGTAGAGGCACTGCGCGCCAAGATGCGTGCCGACATCGATGGCGTGCTGCTCAACGCAACGCAACCATAGGTGGCTGTCGTTTGATCCGACGAAGACAAGAATACGGAAAATGTTCACGCATGGTAAGCATCAAATCGAAGCAATTGATAAGGCGAGCATGGTTTGCCGGCCGGTGGGCATTATATTTGAATCGCAACTCAACTGAAATGATGATCGGAAACAAAAAATCAAAGCGGAGCGCCCCTCTGAGCCAGCGCAAATCAAACACAAGATCGCATCGGCATGCTGGAGCCATGGCAGAGTGGAACAAAAATAAAGCCTCACTTTCCCCTGAAGCTTACGGCGCCCTTCCATTAATGATCTTCCAGCCGCATCACCAACGCACGGTATCAGCATGCCGATGTCCATGTTAAAGCAGGCCGGCACAGCGCTGGGCAAGGCTCTCCTGGGATCCATTCGCGACCTGGCGCCGATTGTGATCGTCATTGCCGTGTTCCAGGTAGTGATTCTGCGCCAGCCCTTTCCCGAGTTTTTTTCCATTGCCGTCGGACTTGTACTGGTCGTTCTGGGACTGGCGCTTTTTGTCGTCGGGTTGGATATTGGTCTTTTCCCCTTGGGCGAGACGTTGGCCGAAGAGTTCGCCCGAAAAGGCAGCCTTGCCTGGCTGCTGGTATTTTCCTTTTTGCTTGGGGCGGGAACCACGGTGGCCGAGCCGGCCCTGATCGCCATCACCCGCGAGGGCGCGCGCGCGGCCTCGGAGGCCGGACTCATCCCCGACACCCCCCCATCCATTGCGGAATATGCAATGAACATTCGCCTGACAGTGGCCGTCTCGGTGGGCGCGGCCATCGTCATCGGCGTTTTGCGAATCCTGCGCGGGTGGCCCTTACCGTATTTCATCATAGGCGGCTACGGTCTGGTCATGCTGATGACCCTGTTCGCACCCAAAGAGATCATCGGACTGGCCTACGACCTCGGTGGGGTGACGACCTCAACCGTGACCGTACCGCTCGTGACCGCTTTAGGAGTGGGTCTCGCGCGCACCATCCGTGGTCGGGACCCGCTGACGGATGGGTTCGGCCTCATTGCCCTGGCGTCTCTGACACCGATGATTTTTGTTATGATCTACGGCCTGGCCGTGCACTGACGGGATGAACTGAAGGCGACGCAACGATAAGGACGCACCGAAACGGCATCCGAGAATACCACCCGACGCATCAGGAGATGACAACACCATGGAAATCCTGTTCAATCCGGCCCGACTGCTTTTCGCCACCGCCAAAGACGTGGTGCCGGTGCTGGGCCTCCTGATCTTTTTTCAGATGGTGGTGCTTCGCCAGCCGATTCCCCGACCCGGTCGCATCGTTTTCGGCTTTTTTCTGGTTCTCGTTGGGATGGCTTGTTTTCTGGGCGGGCTCGATTTGGCCCTCTTCCCCATTGGAAGAAACATGGCCATGATGCTCACCCAAGGTCCCGTCAGCGGCAGCGCAGTGTCCTGGACAGCTTACGGGTGGGTCTACCTCTTCGCCTTTCTGGTGGGGTTTTCCACCACCATCGCCGAGCCCTCCCTTATCGCCGTGGCCAACAAAGCCCAGGAGGCCTCCAAACGAACGGTGTCGGCCCTCGGATTGCGTGTGGCCGTGGCCTTGGGTGTCGCCGTCGGCATTTCCCTGGGCACCTTTCGCATCGTCACCGGCACACCGCTATACCTCTACATCCTAGTCGGTTACGCCGCGGTGGCCGTGCAAACCGTACTCGCACCCAAGGTCATCGTACCGTTGGCCTATGATTCCGGCGGTGTGACCACCTCCACCGTTACGGTTCCGCTGGTGGCCGCGCTGGGTTTGGGCATCGCCTCCAATGTACCGGGCCGCAGTCCGATTCAGGACGGTTTTGGCTTGATCGCTTTCGCCAGCCTGTTTCCGATCATCAGCGTGCTGGGCTACGCGCAGCTGGCCCAATGGATGGCCCGCAGGAAAGGCTGAATCCAAAGACTTCGCATGACGAGGGTCTGGTAAATCGATTGAAAGCTCTCCAACAAGAGAAAGCGGTTGGCAACGCCTGGTGGAAATGCGACATTATCGTTCCGTTTTGCGGACATCTATTCACACGGGAGGACAACAGTGGCATTTAAATGCATTGTAGCCATGGTCAAACCGGATCTCACCGACAAGGTCGTCGACTCGGCGAAAGGCGCCGGCGCAAGGGGGGCCACCATCATTGACGCATCCGGTACAGGTGCGAGGGAAGCCAAGACTTTTTTTGGCTTGAGCCTCGACATCCGCACCGAGGTGGTGCTGTTTCTGGTCGGTGAGGATAGTGTTGCCCCCGTGCTGTCAGCCATTCACGCAGCCGGGCGATTTCACGAACCCGGTACCGGTATTGCTTTTGTGCTCGGCGTGGAATCGGCCATCGGCATCGAAAGCCAGATGACCAACGGGCGTTAGTCGGGCACCCTCTCATTGAAGGCCTCCTCGGAATCACGGCCATTGGCATAATCGAATGGAGAAAACGTCTTTGTAATACACCATGCCCTGTGGTGCACAGTTATGCGATGGTGGACGCGTCTGGGGTTGCGTCGTTGGTTTCAAGATGATTGTTCTGTTGAAAATTCTACCTGCCGGGACTTCATCGACAAGTGCTTCAGGAATCGCAAATCTTCAGGTCGGCGTTAGGATTCGTAAGCCGTCCGGATTCTTGCGATGGGTCTTTCTTCGACGGCGACGCCTTGTGACGGTCGGTTTTGAAGGGCTCATGTACGGATCCGGCCTTGAAGACCAGATCGCGCGGTCAGCGCGTCACCACACGGTTGCGGCCCGTGCCCTTGGCCTCGTAAAGCGCCCGGTCGGCGCGGCGCACCATCTCGCGAAGGCTTTCGTCTTCCCGCCGCAACGCGGCCAGGCCGATGCTGACGGTGTAGTGGATGGTGTTGCCCTCCGCGATCAACTGCAGGGCATCGATTTTTTCGCGCAGGCGGTTGGCAACCTTGACGGCATCTTCGATCTCGGTCTCCGGCAGCAGCGCTGAAAATTCCTCCCCACCGGTACGGCCGAACAAGTCGGTCTCGCGGAAAATCATGTTGGCGGTGTTCACGAAGGACTTGAGGGCGGCATCGCCGGCCGGATGGCCGTAGGTGTCATTGATCCGCTTGAAGTGGTCCAGATCCATCAGCAGCAAAACGAAGCTGTGCCCGTAGCGGCGATGACGCTGGAATTCGGACCGGGCCTTGTCGTAAAACTGCCGCCGATTGAAAGCCCCCGTCAGCGGATCGGTGGTGGCCAGTAGCCGCAATTTGGCTTCCATGTGCCGCCGCTCGGTAATATCGGTGCCGACGCTCAGAATCTCAACGATCCGCCCGTCACGGTCCTTGACGGGGCGGTTGTTCCAGTAGACCCACACCCGGGTGCCGTCCTTCTTCATGTTCTCATTTTCGTTGATGCGGAACCTGTCCGGATCGCGCTGGATCGCCTGCAGCCGTTCGGAGAGATTGCGTTTGGTCATGCTCTCCGTTTCAGGTACGATTGTCCCCACCACGCTGCGGCCATAGATTTCCTCCGGCCGGTATCCGAAAAAAAATAGGCCGTAGGGATTCATGAAGATCACCCGGCCCCGGCAATCCCAGCGCAGAATGATGCTGTTGACGCTGTCCACCAGGTCGCGATAGTTCTTCTCGCTGGCGCGCAGCGCCTGCTCGATTTCACGGCGCTCGCCGATCTCCCGGTTGAGCGCGCGGTTGGTTTCGACAAGCTCGGAGGTGCGCTCCCGCACCCGCGTTTCCAACTCGCTGCGGGCATCTTTGAGCGCCTGCTCCACCCGGGCCTTTTCGTGAATCAAATCGTCAATTTCGGACTTGATCAGCCGAATGGCGTCATAGACCGGAAGCAGGGATGAATCGACCCGGTCGGGGACGCCCTCGACCATGCCGCTGATCTCCCAATCGATGCTGCCGATATAGGCCAATAGCCCTTCGACGGAATCCTGTTCGGCGGCCAGGGTATACGACGCTCCGGAGGACTTTTGCGCCGGCGGTGCGGCCGCCGCCAAGCGGCTGTCGTTGCCGTCAATGAAGTCGAGGGCATCCTCGAGCGACCGGGCGACGTAAACCTTAAAGGGCAGTAGAAATTTGGACAGATTGACGGCCGCGGCCATAAGGGGACTCAGTCCATAGGGTATAAACCCCCTAAGGGGCGTTTGCCGGTGCCAGGCGGAAATGTTTTCGACATAGTGCCGGCGGGCCCGCCGCTCATAGCCGGTGATCCCAGTCATGTTGGCGACGATGTATCCGGGAGGGCCGAGCGGACGCATGGAAGCCACGACTTCATCCCTGAGGGCGATAAGTCCCGGCAGGTGGATAACACGCAAATAACCCGAGGACACCGAGTGGATAATTCGACCGGCGACGATCTCGAAGGCGATCTTGAAATCCGGCGTTTCCATGACCCACTCGTCACGCCGCACCACGGGGAGGTTGGCACCGCCACGGGTCAGGACGACCTCCGGACGGGCTTCCGCACCGCTGGCCGAGGTCTCGGACCGTGAGTCCGCAGACGCCAGCAGCTCCTGCGCCAGGCAGATGGCATGGCCATAGTCCTTGGCGATCTGCACCTGAAAGTCGACCATGTTGAGGCGGCGGCCAAGCTTGACGCTGACCCGCATCAAGGGCGTAAGCCCGAATAGAACCAGCCCCTTGAGATTGGTCCGCGCCTTCATTTCGCGAATGAAGAACCGGCGGCTTTCAAGGGTGGCGCTTTTTAATTCGGTGTAGTCGAGGACATGCACATAAGGACGATTCGGCAGGTGCATGCGGATCAGACGCGCGGTGAAGTCAAAGGCGCGTCGGGCCCCTTCGAGAGTGGCGGAACCATAGTTGTGCGTCAGCAGGATATGTTCTCCGATAATATCGGCGGAGAGCTTAAAATTGTCTTCAAAAGCCACATCCGTCCACTCCGGCATGCGGCGGACGGTGAGACCGGATATCGGGCAGATCCATTTGTGGGTTGAATCCGGCATGGACAGGCAAACGTCATCAAATATTCATTGGCGGCTGAATCCGATCCCGGGACGACTGGTGTTTCCTGGCGATCTGATCTCAGATAGACCACAAATATCCTCTCAAGTAAACAGCACCGCGCGCACCGATTCCCCTGAACCCGTTAAAATTGTAAGCAATCATCCTTGCAGGCCGGCAGGACTTGAGCCTGACGCCGTCAACCTCAGGGCATCGTGGAGCGGAGCGGCGGATTTGTCGGCGACCAGCGTTTGATTGCGACCGCCGGGCACTTGAGGCGCAAATGCCTATTGACCCGACCATAGATATACAGTTTAGCCTGTCCCCGTTCGATCCTGAAAACGCAACGAAAGGAACCCGGCATGTCCGCCTTTAGTCCCAAGCGCCGCACTTTCCGCTTCTGCCAGACCAACCTGGCACCGCCTGAAACCGTTTTCCCGCTCCTGTGCCCTGTTCGCGAAGCCGACTGGCTGGATGGATGGCGATTCACGATGATGTATTCCGACTCGGGTTTGGCTGAGAAAGGCTGTGTCTTTCGCACCGCCTCGGTGGACGCGAAAGACACTTTCTGGGTGATCACCCGTTACAGCCGTGAAGAACATGAGATCGTTTTCGCCCGCTACACGCCGGACAGCGTCGTCTGCCTACTGGAAATCGTCCTCGAACCGGCCGGCGCGCACCGTTCGAAGGTCCATATCACCTACACCTATACCGCCATTGCGCCGGAAGGAAACCCGTGGATTGACAACCTGACCGAAGAGGATTTTCTTGAGACCATGCGTTTCTGGGAAAAGGCCATCAACCACTACCTGGCCACGGGTACGACACTCAAACGCCATCACACGGATTAGGGGCAACCATGTACACCATCAGTCGTCTGGCACGGCAATTCGATCTGTCGCGCAGTACCCTGCTCTACTATGACCGGATCGGCTTGCTTCGGCCGAGCGGTCGCAGCCGGTCCAATTACCGCCTTTACACCGAAGACGACCGGCGCAAACTGGCGCGGATTTGCACTTATCGGCAAACCGGTATGGCCCTTCAGGATATCGCCGCCATTCTCAGTTCCGACATCGAGGGAACGGCCGCAAGGCTTCTCGAAAGCCAGCTCGAAGCGCTCGACGCCCAAATTGCCAGACTCCGCCTCCAGCAGCGGCGCACCCTGCGGCTGCTGGGCAGCGGACAGCTGGCCCGCCGCGTGGAGGGTCTCGACAGGGACCAATGGGTCACCCTGCTGCGGGCCTCCGGCATGAGCGAGGAAGATATGATGCAGTGGCACATCCAGTTCGAACACCTTTACCCGGACGACCACCATGCGTTTCTGGCGGCGCTGGGTATTCCGGCCGGCGAAATCGAGGCGATCCGGAAGGCGTCACGGAACACACCGGCCGAAATCTCGCCCCGGTCGGAGTGATATCGGTCTCCCCGGAAGCCAGACCGGCCTGACGCGGCGTTTCATCGGGATGCGGGCGCGTTGTCTGGTGTCAACGCCTCGAGGGGCCTTTCACCTATTTGATCGCCTTTGGGGGTTGCGATGGCAATCCCTGCAGCCAGCGCACAGCGTTGACCGCGTCCGCGCGATCAAAGTACTCCATCGTGATCCCGCTGAAGAGACCGAAAAGCCCGATACAGGTGCGCTCCCAGGACTTGCGTCCCACGATGGCGATGCGATCGATCTGCTCGGCGTGAAGCTTGAGGAAATGGAGACTTTCAAACAGCGACTCCGGACTTCGGCCGTAAATCTCGGTTTCGATGGCGAGCAGCAGGCGAATGCGCCCTCCGGCCTCGACGATGCTGCGCTGGAGCATGGCGCTCAGCTGGCGGGTCTGGCGGTCGACCATTCGGTCGAAGAAACGAATCGATACGAGCGGGCCGACCCGTTTGAGTGATATGGATTTCAACGCGATGGCTTTCCTCTCACGATCAAGGGTAAAAAAGCGATTTGTCTATAAGGCGCAGGAATGAAACCCAACGGGGCCAATCGAAGGTATTAATTTTTTTAACGGCGCACAGTAAAAAAATATTATTCTTTTTAATCATTTTTAGTTCTTCGCCGTCGTAATTTCTATCTCCAGCCCATTTTTTTTGGCAAGCCTGCTCGCCGTCGATCCCCGTGTGGCCCCAATGCCCGCCTCCTTCGAGCGACGACCGGATCGTCAATATTTTGACCTCGCACCATCCGAAGCCCGCACCATATTGTGGCCGTTTGCCCCGCGCACCGATTCGGGGACAACCCCGACAACGTCTTGAAATCATACCTTTACGGACTATTCGTCCGACGCCAGTGTCAGATTTCCCCAAAGTGGCATTCCAATTGCATCAGCAAATGAGCGCGATTCAGTCGTTTAATCGGCACCTCATGGATCACGAACCAACCATAGACGAAGAGGTGAGAGATGATTTCCTCCCCCTGCCGCACATGCGAAAACAAGAACATGCCCAAGGATGAATGTGTCGACAATTGCAGCAAACTGAACGAGTTGCGTCGCATTCAATTCTGCCGCCGCGATATCAATATCTGCCATGCCATCGACTACGATGATGACAACCGCTTTTTGATCGGCTACGCGGAATACAAGCGCGTCGCTTAATGCTATTGGAAACAGCGGTTTGCAGGTAGATCGCGCGCTGTCATCCAACCGGGCTTGGATTTTTTTCGATTGCCCCTGTGGATCGATCGTATCGCGTCCTCAGGCGCCGATGTGGAACCGCACTGCCAGATTTACCATCGCCTCCTCCCTCCCTTGCGCCGGGACCGGCCCTTGAAAGCCGGCCTTGCCGCAGGGCCCCGGTTGACGAATCACACCATTAAAGATGCTGACGGTTTTTCGGAAGTCGATTCGCGATCCGGGCAACAGCCCGCTAGCGCCGTCAGGCGCCCAGTCTTGGCCCCCTGCCGAAGACGCAGCGCATCTTTGTCGGGACCGCTATCCTTGAGCTCGCCCGTTGATTGGTTCTCGTAACGCACCCGGCGCCAAAACGCGGTGCCGACTGTGATCATTTCCTCCGATGGGGGATGTCTGCCCGAAGCGACGAATTTCCAACCGTCGGTTGGGCAACGCGAATAAGCCCCGGTTGAATGTCGCGATGTCGAACCGCCTGTCAGGGAGGTGGTGCGGACCGCGCGGCAATGTGTTTGCATGCAGCACCCCGAGATAAACCGCTCCTAACCGTCTGGTGGATAGGTATGCCGCTCGGATACGGGTTGATGATTGCGCGCCGCAGGGGGAAAAAG
>JASJCV010000026.1 GCA_030065275.1 Desulfobacterales bacterium
GCGACCGGGCCCAAAGGCGGGCCCTGCTGAAGGTCGTCGACGGCGGGCGCACACGCCGCCTGTGCTGGCACGGCCGTAGGATCGTCGTCGCCCCGGCCGACGACCCCCCGTTTGATCTGGACGCCCGGGTCTTCGAGGAAGATACTTTTCGCATCATGAGCGCCGACCCCCAGTGGGCCCCGCCCGAAGTGCATCCAGTGCGCCTCATGCACGAATTGCAGCGTTACGAAGCCGACCCGCCCGGAAGCGTCGTGGTTCAGGCCGGTCGGCCGATGCGCCTGCTGGCTATCGTGCATGACGTCAACTGCGATCCGACCTGGCGGGCGGCATGGATCGCAACGGCCCTGCGGCAGATCATGCAAGCGGCCGCCAGATTTCACCTGCAGTCCCTTGGGCTTCCGCTGCTCGGTCGTCAGCATGGCCGGATGACCCGGACCAGCTTTATCGATCTTTTGGCCGTGGTGCTGAGGAATCGCCGGTCGCGCCATCCGCGGCGGTTGTGGCTGATGGTTTCCGATACCACCGATGTCGAGGTCGTTTTTAGAATCCTGCGGGATCGCCTGCATTCCTGTCGCCGTGTGCAGGGCGATCCATGAATCGCCTTGCATGGACCCGGGGCCTTGGCCCGCCGGAAATTCCTCCGAAGCTGCGTGGTTCCAGTCATAACGTCGGCCGAGGCCGCTCTCGACACCCGGGACAGCCGGCCGGCGCCGCGGTCCGTATGGCCGCCGTTCCCCCCCCAGCGCCGCCCCGCCATGTGAAACAGGAAAGTGGCGTGATTGCCGAACGCCAGCTTCCGGATCATAAGGGACAAGGGTTGCCGATCACTCGCGGCCGGACGGCGAAGATTCACGGCGGCATGCGAGGTAATTAAATTTGGTTTCCCCGGTTTCGTGCTTATCTGCAGATGATCGAACGATCGGCTGAAAAGGAGTTAACATGCGGAGGCTCGGTTGATGCACCCAAAGGCACTGGTGGAAACGATCCGATACAACTGTGATTTGTCCGACGCCCGTTTTGCCGGGCATTACTCGGTCTGCGGTTTGGCCCTTCGTCTGAGAGATCTTTTCAAATGGGAGCATCGCCTGGATCCCTGGGAGGAGCGCGACGCCGCCGAAGTGCTATCCTGGATCGATCGCAAAGAGCAGTTGTGGGAGCGGATCCAAAGCGATGATTTCGTTTCCATCGACATCGACGGCACGGCGTACGACCCGTTCGATACCACCGGCATCAACGCCTGTCTCATGCCCCGGGGGCTGTTTTACGGAGCGGGTTACGCCCAGAGTCTCAAGCCGTCTTTCGTGCTGGGCCGAGTCGAAGCCCACCGTCGCAACAGCGGCTTGAACGTCTTGCATATAGGTGAGGAACTCGCCCGCGACCTGCTCACACTTCCGGCGCTCTCGCAGGGCGAAGACATTGTGCTGCGCAAGGAAGCCGCCCGTATGTTCGTCTGGGATCAAATATTCTACATCACCCCTTCGCGGCAGCCCTTTCTGCGGTTCGCCCTCAAACATGCCGGGATCGAGACGGCCGACCCCGCTGCTCTGCAATCCCGGTTCAGTGACCTGTTGGCGGGTCTTTACGACGTTTTCGTGCACCACGAGATCGGTGAGCACAAGGATACGTCTTTCAATACCGACACCTGGCGCTCGATGATCGCCGCATTTCCCCATTCGCCGGTCGAGTTGGTGTCGCGGGCGGTGAAGGACATGCTGGCCGATACCGGGCCGAGCGGACCGCTGCACGCCATTATCGACGCGCGCCAGTCCGTTTCGCTGGGTTTTTATCTCGTCTTCCACGACGGTCTCGGCCGGCAACTCTATCCGCAAATGCGGACGGCTTTCGAGGATTTCGCCCGTTCGGGCCGCTGGGCCGCCATGAAGGAGGGCGTGCGCCGCATCCACCACCAAGCCGGCCGGGACGCCGCCCGCTTGATGGCGCTGTTTGAGCGTGGCCGGGCGCGTGGCGATCTGGACGCGGCCGCACGGCAGATCCAGCGGGAATTTTTGGATCCCATCCAAGGCGGACCGCAACAGGCCGATGACTGAGACGAAGTGCGCATGCCGCCATCGGCTAAATTCGCAGCCTGCCCCTCCGCGTTGATCGATCGGCCTGTGGTAGAGGCGTCTTCGGTTGATTCACCGCGGTTATCCGTGTAAGTTGACAGGATAACGCCCCCTGGATGATTTATGCCCCTATTTCCAGCAGCGCCGGCGCGCTGCGTCGATTCTGTAGCATTCTGGTGAACATGGATCCCAATCGCTCTGCCTGCAACGCCGATGCGCCCCGCAGTTCGGTGGCGCCCGACGGCCGATTCATTGTCGGTGTCCATCGGCCCGCCTACCGGGTCGACAACCTGCGGGCTTCGCAAACGATATCGGTGTTGGGTCAGGGACCAGGAGGCCGCGAAGTGACCAATCACCTGAATTTCCCCACGGGCGGCGTCGATGTGCCATCCGCGGCGGAGATCTTCGAAATCGCCAACGCGCTGCCTTGGCGGGGTACGACCTACATCGGAAAGGACTGGGCCGATCGGTGCGCCGAATCGCCGCTGAGCATCCAATTGCCGCCCAAACCACCGGTTTCGATGCATCGCTGGCTGCGCGAAGTTGCGGGTCCGCTGGTGGGAGGCGGCTCCCGCCGGCGGGAAATGCTGACCCGGCTGCCCGATCCAATCAAACTGGCCCTGGCCACCACGTCGACGGATTCCCGGGACCTCGAGGCCCTGGCCGAGCATGCCGCATGCTTCGTGCATGCGGAGGACAGCCGGCCAACCGGACTTGAATACCGGCGTCATGCCGATCACGGCCTCCAGCCGGATATCCGCAATCATCCGCTCTTTGAAGCGGTGGCCAACAATCCCTGTCTTCCCGATGACTACAAGACGGCGATGGTGCTGCGGCCGGGGGCGCAGGGAGCCAGTGCCATTACCGGCGAGTGGGGCGCGAGCGGGGAAAAAAGTCACGTTTACGAATACCTACGACGCAACAGCTATATTCCCTGGGGACATTTCGCGGCAAATATGGCCGAGGACGCCGTGCGCTACGATGCGGCCCACCTCGCCAAGAGGGATATGCACGGTATGCGTCATCTTTACTACCAGCGCACCTTCGTGCGGCTGGCCCGCCAGCTGGATCTGAGAATAGGGGGCGAAGCCCCGCTGGATGCGGATGAACTGGAAAGACTGCGGCAGGACATCCTGGCCATGATGGCCGACGCGGATCAGGCTGCAAAGCTGGCGTTCAACGCCACCCTTTGGGGTTGGAATTACGGCTTTGATTACGCCCCGACCCAGTATCGCCTGCACGCATCCCATCAGCAGGTCCATCAACAATACGCCCTGGTGCCCCGCGAGGTGCGCCGCCTCGATACGGATCGAAACCCCCACCGCAAAGTGGCCGCCTACGCCTGCGGCGACCTGCTCCACGGCCTGGTCCGCGACTATCGACAAGCGCACGGCGTCGATTTTTTCAAGGCCTATTTTCAGGCGATCCAGCGCAATGCGCGCCTCGACGGCCGCACGGACCGGGACCAAAACCTAGTGGTTCACGCCGACCGCCATGTCATGCTCTTCGTTCCCAAGGCCCAAACCTCGCAATGGGAGCTGCAGCTGGTCACTTTGGCACCGGTCGGCAACATCCTCGAAGCCGACCCTGCCACCCGCAAAGCGCTCGACCAGGGCATCTGGATCGCCATCCGCACCTTGGGAGGGCTGGGCGCCCGCATGGTTACAGCGATCGAGTATGCCAAACGATTTGACAGCGTCCCCGCCGGCCAGCATCTGCTTTACAGTTTTCTACCGCGGCTTCCGGAATCTCCCGGGGCCTTCAGCGAAGCCCAGCTGCGTTGGATCATCGGACACTATCCCGAAGATTTTGCCGCTGCCTGCCGGGCCCAAAAACCGGCGGATAGGGCCTGAACCTTTGGTTCGGCATACCATGTCGACCCCCTCACCCGAGTCAACATTTTGACGCCCATCGTGTTTTAAAGGTTACGCCTCGTCCTCTTTTGGTTCACGCGTTGTTGTCGCCGGTAAAGCCGGCAGGGAACACCTGTCTCACCAAACCCGCTGGCCGCCGGGGGATCCGGTCCAATTCTCCCCTTCCCAACGCCATGATCGGAATCAAGAGAAGATAATTCGCGATTAGGCGCAGTTTTTGCATTACCTGACCGCGACAAAAAGGCATCGACCGCAGCGGCACCAATTTATCAAGCACTTTAGTGACAACAACCCTAGGGTAATCACCATGCCGATTCGACTCAAAATCGCCGATTCAAGCCAGGACCGGGCAACGGTTTATCGCCTGCGCCACCGGATTTTCGTTGAGGAAGAGCAGCGTTTCGTCCACGAGGGCAATCACATCCTCGATCAGTACGACAGCTTTGACGAAACCACGAACATTCTGGCCCTGCGCGAAGACCATCCCATCGCCAGCATCCGGGTGATCATGGAAAACGATGTCGGTAGTCCGACGGACGATTTTTACGATTTCCGACCGCATCGCGCCGAGCTGGAGGGTAGGGTGGCCTACATCGGCTGGCTCTGTTGCGAGCGGCGCTATCGACGCCATCCCGGGCTCGTGATCGGCCTTATCAAGATGTGTTTCCGCGAGATGCGCAAATGCGGGGCCCGCCACGTGCTGGCCACCCTGCACCCGCCGGTGATGCCCATGCTGGAGCGTATCGTGGGGGCGGCCGCCATCGGTCCCGAGTTTCACAGCCCGGAACTCAACGTGTCCATGCTCCCCATTCATGTCGATCTGGAAAAGCTTCCGCCGGGCGGACGGGAAACCTTTGCCGATCCTTCCCGGCAGATCCTGGAAGATTCCAATGAGCGCCGTATCTACCGGCGTAACGAGGTCATCATCCAGAAGGGGACGATCGGTGACGAGGCCTTTCTGATCATGCGAGGTTCGGTGCGCTCCACCGGGGATGGCCCCATGTTCGGGCCGGGCCAGATCATCGGAGAGCTTTCCTTGCTCGACGGTGGTCCCCGGACAACCACCCTCAGGGCCCACTCCAACGAGGTGGATGTGATGGTCTGGACCCGCGACGAACTGCTGCGGCAACTGCGCTCCAGTCAGGCGAAGGCGCTCCAGGTGCTGGGTCTGCTCGGGGCCCGATTGCGTCACCAGATCGAAGCGCACGAGCGCACCGCCCCGCCGGTCTCGCTGGCCGCCCGCATCCTGCTCGACACGTCGCGCCGGGGCCGGCTTCCGGTCAAGGCCGACTGGCTCAGCCGCCAGTGCGGCATCGGGGGGGAGAATTTTCGCAAAATGCTTCAACTGTGGGAACGGCAGTCCTGGATTCACATTGATCAGCCGGACGGTCGCGTATTCGTCGACGACTACCAGAGTCTGGATACTCAGGTGGGAATGCCATGACGGTGTCTGAGACACGGGCGGACGATCTGCACGCTCGCATAAGGCAGTTGGGGTTTCAGAATCGGCACCACTATCTGGAAGTGGCCCTGGGGCGCAACCGGGGGCTCGTCTCGACTGCCGAGCAGGAGCGTCTGCTCGATGCCCGGATCGCGATCCCCGGTCTTGGAGGGGTCGGGGGGAGTCACCTCATCACCCTGACCCGTATGGGGTTCGGCGGTTTTCGCCTGGCCGAGTTCGATCATTTCGAGCCGGCCAACGTTAATCGTCAATACGGTGCGAGAATCGAGCATTTCGAACGGCCCAAACTCGACGCCATGGTGGCGGAAGCGCGTCAGATCAATCCCTATCTGGATCTGACCCTATTTCCCGAAGGAGTCAGCGAACAGAATGTGTCTGCGTTTCTCGAGGGGGCGGACATCGTTGTAGACGGCATCGATTTTTTTGCTTTCGATGTCCGCCGCTTGATCTTCAACCGCGCCCGCGAGATGGGGATTCCCGTGGTGACGGCCGGCCCGGTCGGGTTCAGCACCGCCATGCTGGTCTTTATGCCCGACCAGGGCATGACTTTCGATGAATACTTCGATATCCGTGACGACATGCCGCTGGAGGAAAAACTGCTGGCCTTTTTAATTGGGCTGGCTCCCCGCGCGGCCCAAAGAGACTATATCGACCCCAGCCGCATCGACCTGTATGCTCAGCAGGGCCCGTCCGTTGCGGCCGCCTGCCAGTTGTGCGCCTCGGTGGCCGCCACCGAAGCCGTCCGCATCGTGTTAAAGCGCCCGGGCGTTCGGCCGGCGCCGGCCTATTTCCAGTATGACCCGCTGGTGCGCAAGTTTCATCGGGGTCGGCTGCGGGCCGGCAATCGCCACCCCTGGCAGCGTTTCAAACTCAGGCGGCTCAAATCCCGCTGGCTGAACGGCAAGGGGCCGCTGCGCGCCGCATGGAAGGCGGCACCCCTGATTCAATCGCGGCCGCGCACCCTCATCCCGGCGGTGCGCGATTACATTCTCCAGGCCGCCGTGCATGCCCCGTCCGGCGACAATTGCCAGCCCTGGGAATTCCATGTCGATCGTGGTCAGGTAACGCTCTCCATGCGGCCTGAAGTCGATCACTCGCTTTTCAACGTTGGGCAATATGCAACGCTGATCGCTTGCGGGGCCGCCATCGAGAACATGGGGCTGGCGGCCTCACGCTACGGTTTCGAAAACCGCGTCGACTACTTCCCTCGTTCCGCCGATCCGCTGCAGGTGGCGGATATCCATTTTCAGGCCAATGGGAAAAAAGAGGATCCGCTCCAGCGCTTTATTCCGGAGCGTCACACCAACCGCAGCGCCTATGCCGAACAGGCGATCCCGCCAGCCACGCTTGAAGGGCTGCAGACGCAAGTGCAGTCCTATGCGGACGTCGAACTCGAATTGATTGAAGACCGCGAACGCCGGCAGGAAATTGCGCAGCTGGTTTGGGAGGCCGACCGGATTCGGCTTGAAAACCGGCGGCTGCACGCCCATTTCATGCACATGGTGCGCTTTTCGGCCGCGGACGCCCTCAGTCAACGCGATGGACTGCCCCTTGACAATCTGGAGGCCGGGAAGGGCGGGAACGTATTCTTGCGGATGACCCGCCCCTGGTCGGTGATGAACCTCTGCAACCAGCTCGGGGCTTCGCGCCTGATTGCGCGGATTTCCTACAACGCCATTGTCCGGACGTCCGCAGTGGGCCTCGTCAGATGCGCGAACATCAGCCCGCAAAGCTTTCTTGACGGTGGCCGCGCCCTGCAGCGCATCTGGCTGGCCGCCACGCGCGCCGGGCTTGATTTCCAACCCATGACCGCCATCACGCTTTTCCGGCTGCGCTGGCAGTTGGGTGCCCAGGATGATTTTCCGCGTCATCAACGCGAGTGCCTGGAGAGAATCTGGCCGCTTTACGATGAGCTGCTCGGAAATGCCCGTGCCCCGGAGCAGGGCCATGTCATGCTGTTTCGCATCGGCTACGGCCGGCGGGCGGCCTGCCGGACCCTGCGCCGTCCCCTCGAGACCTTTCTGCGGTGATCGTATCCCAGCCCGCGCGCTCGCCCGTGGCCCGGAACCTCTTGCAATTGTCAAGCGCAGCCTTTAGTCTTGCGCCTGATGCCTTATCGCGAGGTGACCGCCGAACTCCTAACAGGTGCCGGGCGACCATGGACGGATTACGGGACAAACTGGCGATTCTCCCCCAGATAACCCAAGAGCTCGAGAGCTATCATCCGCAGGCCGTCGTGCTTTTCGGATCGCTCGCCAGGCACCTTCAGGAAATGCCCCTGGACCATGCGCCCAACGATATCGACATCCTGGTCGTAGGGGACAATGTGCCGGCCACGATCGCGCCCCGATATACCGATTTTCCCCTCGAGCTTTTGCGGTTTCGTGTTCACGCGTTCACGGCCATCGCCCGGTCGCTGCGCTACGACCCCAAGCCGCTGGCGCTGACGCGGCTTTACAGCAATCAGCTGGCCCGCCAGCATGCGCGCGGCGTCATTGCCGCTTGCCTGCTTCTGGGTCCGGGCTACCGGGCGTTCGGCATCGAACAGATCGAAATCGATGGTCTGGAAGACGAACGCGACTATTCGGTTCACCGCGTCCTGTCGGGGGAACGCTGGTGGCGCCGGATATCGTGCTTTGCCCGCGAGCGACGCGGCCCCGTCAAGCACCTCAGCGACAAGATCGTCGGCCTCGATCGTTTTGTCGCCCCCTGATGCACCGTTGATGCGCTGGGGCGGGCGGCGGTCCGACAATCTGTGGATTGTCCATCCCAGGGAGTGCATTTGCGTCCCCGAACGATTTTCAACAACCTGCCGGCCGAAAAGCAGGCGAGCATTCTGCGCATCGTTCTGGAGGAGTTCAGCCAGAACGGTTACCGCAAAACCAGTATCAACACGATCGTCGGACGACTGGGCATCGCCAAAGGATCCATATTTCAATATTTCGGCGACAAGGAAGGACTGTTTATTTTCATCCTGAACCGTTCGCTTGACAAGGTGAAGCACTACCTGCGAACGGTGCGGGATGAAACCGCCGGCCAGGACCTTTTCAGCCGTGTGGAGCGAACGCTGCAGGCCGGTGTCGATTTCATCCAGGCCCATCCGCTGGTCTACCGTCTCTACCTGCGCGTCTTGTTTGAATCCCAGGTGCCCTACCGGCAGGAGATCCTGGCCTCCATCCGCGGCTACAGCCATGAATTTCTGAAAACGCTTGTCTGTGCAGCCCGTGAGCGGGGCGAGTTGCGTGCTTCCATCGACACGGACGTGGCGGCGTTTGTCCTCGATGCGATCCTGGACCGCTACCTGCAGGCGATATGCATCCGTCATCTCGACGCCGGTCTCGGACTTCCCGATCTCGATGAGGAGGCGAACCGGTTGTGGATCCGACGTATCGTAACCCTCCTCGAAAGCGGCCTGGCGGCAGCGCCCGACGACGATCGCCCGCCCGCGGGGTGATCTTCGGCTTGCCCGCCGCGGTGCTTCTCGTCATGCTCCGGACCCAACCACCTGGCCCTCGATTCAAAGACGATCCCGTCGCGTGATCCGTGCAAGGGACCTGGGCGCCACGGTTGATTTCAGCGCGCCGGGGGTGTATACGAACAATGAATGACCAGGTGGTCATTTCTGATCGTACTTGAAACGATGGATGCCGACTAAACGAAATCCAAAAAGCCGATGTCTTCCTCACAACTGCTGAAAATGGGGTTTTCACCTTGCCCCAACGACACCTTCATTTTCCATGCGCTGGTGCACGGGCGCATCCGGCAGAACGGGTTTTGCCTGGCCGTCGAACTGCACGATGTGGAGACATTGAACCGCTGGGCGGCCGACGAAGTCTTTGACGTCAGCAAGTTATCGGCTTATGCCTGGTTGAAACAACAACATCGCTATCGGCTGCTCGACAGCGGGGCGGCCCTCGGTTATGGCTGCGGCCCGCTGGTTGTGGCGCGGCCAGGCTTTGATGCGCGCGGTCTGGACGGATGCCGCGTGGCCTTTCCCGGCCGGGATACGACGGCGCATCTCCTGTTTCAGCTATGGTCACCGCATGTCTGCGAACGGGTCTTCGTCACTTACGACAGCATCCTCGAGATGCTTGAAAAGGGTCAGGTCGACGCCGGCGTCATCATCCACGAGAACCGTTTCACTTACGCCCGGGAAGGTCTTCGCCAAGTGGTCGATCTGGGGGACTGGTGGGAACGGGAGACCGGCCTGCCCATCCCGCTGGGTGTCGTCGCCGTTCACACCCGCGTTCCACCACCCCTCGGCGATGCTCTCGAATCCGCCGTTCGGGAAAGCCTCAACTATGCGCGCGCCTTTCCGCAAGCATCGCTGAACTACATGCAGGCCCATGCCCAGGAGATGGATAAGGACGTTCTGCGCCAGCATGTCGCCGCCTACGTCAATGATTTCAGTCTGACATTGGGGCCGGCGGGGCGGAAGGCCATCGCGCGACTGGAATCGATGGCCCGCGAAAGGGGACTGCTGGCATGACCGCCATCATATTCGCAACACACAGGGAAGCGGCGCCGTTTCTTGAACTGTCCGGGCATCGTTTCCTCAGGGAAGGACCTCCGGCGGTTTTCGGCCTGCCTGCACCTTGTCGAATGCTCACGCTGGTGAGTGGCATGGGGCCCGCCGCAGCCAAGGCCGCGGCCCGATGTGCCGTCGAGGAACACGGCGCCCGCAGGCTTGTCAATGCGGGGATCTGCGGTGCGCTGCGCACCGGACCGCCCTGGCTGCCGGGAGCTGTGTTCGCGGTCAAACGCGCCCGAACCGCTGATGGCCGGGGAACGGCCCCGTCGCCGGCCGTCGATTGCGACTGGCGCCGATGGCCCTCGCTGCCGACCGCCGACCTGGTGACCCGTCCCAGCCCCTTGTTTGATGCCCGTCTGCGGCGGAAACTGGCCCGCTGGGGTATGCTGGTGGATATGGAGGGCGGTGCCATTGCCGCGATGGCACGGGCGCTGGGGGTGCCCTGCACGTTGATCAAAGGCATTACCGATGGGGCCGAAGCGGGCGGGCGCGATGAGCTGCACCGCCGTCTGGAAAGCGTTTCGCGTCGCATCGCGGAGGTGCTGGCCGCGGGATTGCTGAGCCGGGAGACGCCATGCCACGTTTAATCACGATGGGGGCACGGGCAACATGCTAGCCGTTAGCGCCCATCGCGCACTTGCCAAAGGGGCTGCGGCCGAACGGCTGAGCAGCGCCGAAGCGAAAGCCCTGGTCCGGGATTTGTCACCCGGCCACCTTCATGCCCTGGGAACGGCGGCCCTGCAAAACCGTCGCCAACGATTTGGCGACAAGGCCACCTATGTCTTCAATCAGCATGTCAACCCGAGCAACATCTGCACCTTGAATTGCGTGTTTTGCAACTACGGCGCCAAGCCGGATGCGCCGCACGCCTATGTGCTGCAGGAGGAAGACATCCTGGCCTCGGTGGCGGCGCTGCAGCCGGCTGAAGTCCATATCGTCGGCGGCGTCAACGACATCTGGCCTTACGAACGCAACCTCAGGCTGGTCCGGACCCTGCGGCAACGTTTTCCCGACCTCTTCATCAAGGCTTTCACGGCTGTCGAGGTGGCCGCCTTTGCGCAGTCCTCCGGCCTGAGCATCGATGCCGTCCTGAGCGCGTTGCGCGCGGCCGGTATGAACGCCATGCCGGGGGGCGGGGCTGAGATATTTGTGGAGCGTCTCCGCCGGAAATACTGGTGCCATAAAATCGGCTCGCGGGACTGGCTGGATATCCACCACCGGGCACATGATCAGGGCATTGTCACCAATGCCACCATGCTTTTCGGGGTCGGCGATCGCTGGGACGAGCGGGTGGCCCACTTGCTGGCGCTGCGAGAGGCGCAGGACCGCAGCGGCGGCTTCGAATGTTTCATCCCGCTGCCCTTTCAACCGGGGCGCGGAAATATTGCCGCGGCGGCGCCATCGGTGGCCGAGACCCTGGCGGTCCTGGCTCTGGCGCGTCTTATCCTCGACAATTTCGCCCATATCAAGGCCTATTGGCCCATGGCCGGTCTGGAGACGGCAGCGGCCGGTCTCAGCTGGGGAGCGGACGATCTGGACGGCACGATCCAGGAAGAAAAAGTCGCCCATATGGCCGGCGCCCGAACCCCCATCGGACTGGCCCGTCGGAAAATGGAGGAAACCATCGTTTTGGGCGGATTCGAAGCGGTCGAGCGCGACGGCTGGTTTCGAACCAAGGACAGGATGCATGCCGGCTGAAGGATCGAAAAATTATCCGGTGGCCATGATTCCGTACATCAATATGCTGCCGTATCGCCTTCTGGGAACCCCGCCGAACTGCCGCTGGCACGATCTCGTTCCGCGCGCCAGCGTCGAGGCCCTCGCATCGGGCAGGGTTCTGGCCGCCGCCGTTCCGGTGGGGGCGCTGCCGGAACTGGGAGACAGCGTCGAGCCGCTGGGCGCTTTCGGCATTGCGGCCCGAGGCGCCTCGATGAGCGTGCTTTTCTTCTCGGACCGGCCCTTTGAACGGATGCGGGTGACGCACCACCTGCGGCTTACGCCGGAATCGGCCACCAGTGTGCGTTTGCTCTATCTGCTGCTCGACCGGCAGACACCATCGTGCGGGGACGGGAACGGGGGCACCGACCGCGATGCCGCCGGGGCGCTTGTTATCGGCGATCGCGCGTTCAAGGCAGTCCGGAGACGGTGGCGGGGCGGCGGGTACGGCGCCGGTCCTGTGGATGACGGCGCAGGGTTCGCCCATGTCACCGATTTGGCCTCCCGCTGGTTCCAGGTTTTCCGGCGTTCCTTTGTCTTCGCCCGCTGGGTGATCCGCCGCGACGCACCGCCGGAGGCCCGGGATATTCTGTTGGAGTGGCTGGAGACGTTCAAGACCAGGGAGGCCGCCCTGGTGTCCCAAGCCATTCCCATCGCCGCGCGCCAGCTGGAGCTGCCTGAACCGGTCGCGGCTGATTACTACCGCTGTCTTGGCCGTGTGTTGGACGCGGAGGATCTGGAGGGCCAGAAACGCTTTCTACACGAAATCGAAACAAGATCGATCGACCGATTATGGAAGGCCAACGCCTTTCCCGTCGGGAGCCTGCAAGGCCGCGCGTCGGTATTGACCGAAAATGCCGCGGCGGCACCTGGGGGTGCAGGAACGACCCGGACGCCGCTTGCGCTGGCAAAGGGCCGCGTTCCCGGCGACGGCGACAGGAGGGAGCATCATGATGCCGGCGGCGCATTCAACCCAACCCACCCATGACCCGCGCCATGAAGGGGCCGACGCCAATCCGCCGGTTCGCATCGGCGAACGCTACGGCCGCCGCGAGGCGCTGGATCTTCTGGAAAAAGCCCCGCTGGGGGAGCTGATGGGTCTTGCCCACGCCGCGCGGATGAAGCGCCTTCCCCGCCGCCAGGTGAGTTATGTGCTCGACACCAATCCCAATTACACCAATGTTTGCGAGACGACCTGCACGTTTTGCGCATTCTGCCGCCCGCCCGGTCATCCGCAGGCCTATACCCTGACACCCGAGGAACTGGCGCAGCGCGTGATTCGCGCCCAGCGGGCCGGGGCCACCACCGTCCTCCTTCAGGGAGGACACAACCCGGTCATTGGCCTGAAACACTGGATCGACTACATCCGGGCCATTCGGGAAGCCTGCCCCGCCATTCACATCCACCCGTTCAGCCCGACCGAATATGTGTACATGGCGGCACGTGAGAAAATGCCGGTCGCCGAGGTCATGGCACGCATACACGCGGAGGGGATTCGAACCATTCCCGGCGGCGGGGCCGAAATCCTGGTGGATGACCGACGCCGCCGGATCGCGCCGCGCAAGGCCACGGCACAGCAATGGCTGGATGCCAGTGAGACGGCCCATGGCCTTGGTTTCCGGACCACGGCCACACTGATGTTCGGCCATATCGAAGCCAGCGGCGATATCATCACCCATCTGATGCGGTTGCGACGGCTGCAGGACAGGACCGGCGGATTCCAGAGCTTCATTCCCTGGTCCTTCAAACCGGGTGATTCGGCCTTGAGCCGCGACGTCCTGTCGGGCGCACATCCGGCAAAGTACATCCGCATAATCGCCACCGCCAGGCTGGTGCTGGACAATTTTCCCCATATCCAATCTTCCTGGTTCAGTGAAACGCCCTCAGCCGGCGTCCTGGGGCTTCTGGCCGGCGCCGACGATTTCGGCGGTATCCTTATGGAGGAGCACGTCTTGCGTGAGGCGGGTCATTCGCCCTCGACCACCCTTGTACGGGTTCAGGCCTTGATTCGCAGCGCAGGGTTCGACCCGGTGCCGCGCGACGCGCATTATCGGATCGGCGCCGATTGAATTCTGCCATCCCGGTTTTTTTGCGTGCATCGCATCGCGGAGGGATAAATCGTCGCCGGAAGCCCGGCAAGCGGGGAGCTCATTTTCAGCCCCGGGCGGGTCTCAGGGGGCTTTGTGGTCGGTAATCGGTAACCATTCTGTCAGATAGGCGCGAATCTGACCGGGGTTGATGGCTTCGCTCCGGCTGCAGAAGATACCGACCCGCAGGGAAAAATTGTCGCCGTCGCCCCAAGGCCAGCAGGTGGCGTAGAGGATAAGATTCCGATGTGCGGGATCCTGGGCCATAAAAAAATCCTGGCCCGGCATGAGACCGAAACCGGAATGAACGAATTCGCTGATCATGGCGGCGGAACCGTCGATGGTGGCGAAATCCCACTTCTGCTCGAACTCCAAAGCGATCGGCAGCAGGATCAGTTCAAGATCTTCCTTGGCAAATACGACCAGCGCATGCCCGAATTTTTCATCCCAGGACCATTGACAGCCCGCCGGAATATTCAGGCCGATGCGCTGGCAGATGTGCTTGAATTTTTGCAGTTCGATGTCAGTCACCGGGTCGCCCGCCTGTCTGGTAAATTAGATCTAAGCTTCTGTATCTATAGGCGGTTTCATATAGACTGTCAAACGAGGTCCGCACCAGGTGACGCGCCGCTGACCCGACGGCCTGGTGCCGGATCGGGGCTGTCAGATCCATCTTTTGCGGCGCGTTCAATCGCTGCCTCGCCTTTCACAAAGAGGCAAAAATGCGTTTTTTCTTTCCAGGCATGTGATATGAGCGGTTGAACGTCGTGGGTGCCGTCCCTGGGGCCAAGTCCGATGCCACCCGGCAGTGCCGCGCCAATTTGCTGGAGCCATCCGTCCAGAAGGTTTCCTCCGGAAATGCTGATAACAACGCAAAAATTCGTCGAACTGCTGCCGCTGGTCATCATGTTCGCGGTCCTGGTCCTGTTGCTGGCCATCTTCCAGCGTATCCTGGGGGCCATCCGCTCCGACCGCAGCAGCGGCCGGCTTCAGGGGCTGACCTTACGCAGCCCGGGAGCATCGGTACTCGAGCAGATCGAGCGCACCGTCTCGGAATTCAATACGTTCGTTGTTGCGGTGGCCGTATTGCCCCTGACGCTCCTGCTGGTATATCTGGCCTATCTGTATTTTGGCAAAACCTCTGCCGGCAGATTGGATATCATCTATCTCACTTGTCTTGTGACGGGATTTCTGCTTTACGGCACCAATAAGCTGCGCCGCCTGAACGCCAAGAAAAAAAGGCTGCTGCGCATGTTCGCAGGCATTCAGATGGTTGCCCAGGAGATCAATCGTCTGATTGCCTCGGGCTATCGGGTCTACCATGATTTTCCTTCGGGTCGTTTTCACATCGATCATGTCGTCGTGGGCCCCACAGGCGTTTTTGCCATCCGCTCGCGGATACCCTCCTGCCTGGATCGCGCGGCCCGAGACAAACCCTATTCCGTTTCGGCGGCGGGCGAGGCCCTGAGCGCTTCAAAGGTTACCGACAACATCACGATACGGACCACCGTCTTCCATGCCGCCTGGCTGGCCAATTGGCTTTTGACCGCCGCCGGCGATGCGGTGCGGGTTCAGCCGCTCCTGACCCTCCCCGGCTACCGGTTCGAGTTCGCCGATACCCCCGAAATCATCGCCGTTGATCCTACGCGTATCATCGACGCGGTTCGCGCCAACCGTGCCAATGCCCTGGGCATCGAGGCGATTCAGCGGCTAGGCAACGAAATCGAGCGCAAATATCGACGTGCGAGCGGGCGCTCTGCCTCGCGATGACCGTGAGGTGGGTCTTGCGCTGCCAACGGCGCGTTTTTTCAGTCAGGTGCGTGGTCGTCGGGTCGCGCCCCTGCGGTTATCGAGCGAGTGCGCGACGGGAACAAACCGGACGGCGTCAGGGGCTGCTTTAGCGCGAAAGGCTTCCGGATTGAGAACGCAGCGCGTTTCGCATCCGTTTGCGGGCCTCATCGGGCAGTGTGATGGCAGAATCGAGGGCTTCGATATGCTGATCGAGATGACGGCTGATCGCGCGGATTCTAAACAGCTGCTGTTCGAATCGACGGCAGTATTTGCACATGCGCAGATGCAGGCGGAGCAGGAGACGCTTGAAAAAAGGCAGTTTGCGGTCCATCGAGGCAGATACCAGACGGGAGGTCTCCTTACAGTTGGGCATCATAAACATTCGGTTACCATTCCATCCTTAAAGACCGCGACCAAACCAGTTGAGTTCGAGGCATCGGCGCAGAGCGCTTCGGGCGCGGTATAACATCGTCCAACAATTGGTCGCGCTGATTTTCATTTGTTGACAAATCTCTTCGGTTTGCAGGCCTTCCATTTCGCGCAGCATGAAGATGCGTGCAATTCTGCGGGGCAGCCCGGTCAGACAGTCGTAGAGAATATCGAGGAATTCTTTTTGTTCGTAATGCTTCCCGGGGTTGTGCGCCCACTTGGCAGGGTGAATCTTCCAGTGGCCGTTGTCGTTGAAAAAAGCCTCCAGGCTGCGGTCGAGCGCCTCCTCGTTGTCGATGACCCGCTCTCTTTGCCGCTTGCGGATAAAATCCACGATTTTATGCCTCAATATCGCCGTCAGCCAGGTTTTGACCGTGGCACGCTTTTCGAAATTGCGTCGTGATTTGAGAGCGGCCAGGAAGGTTTCCTGGACCAGGTCTTCGGCCACGACCGGGTCATGAATCCGTGCGAGGGCAAATCGATAGAGATAGTCACCGTATCGATCGACCCAGATCGAAGGGTCTTCCAACGATCGCGGTTCCGGAGGAGCATTTGCGGTCATGGTGCTGATTTCGCCATTCAAGGAGGTTTAAAATAAAGATCAATCCTAATCGCATCCGGGATGAAATGCAAGGCTGCGATCCACCATCCAGGCCACCCGGCCGATCAGCCCGGGATGCACGGTTTCAAGACTGTCGAGCCAATTAAGGCGGTTTGCGCAGAACCGCTTCCACGGCAACCCAGAGCGAAATCGCCAGCGGGGGGGGCGTTGTGGCGGCCCCTGGGGAAACGGCCTGTGCCATGTCGCAGCTTTGACAGCACCATTACCTACAAGGTCTCGACCGGCCGGTGGATCCAGGGAACAACCCTCAGCCGCCTCGGTACCGGCGGTCTTGATAAAGACCATGGCGTCCCAGTGCCGCGCTATTCGCTTCGGGGCCCATCCCTTGTGACCCGACGGTCACCGCCACGGAATCCAGGCTTACCAAGCTGCACTGCGGTTCATATCCGCTAATCCGGCCCAGATGATCCTGCCCACCACGGTGGTATGCCATTTTATGTTATTGCGGATGACAAATTGTGTCAGTTGTGCATGTCGCTCAAAGACTGAATGCGACAACCAATTGAATTGGCTGTTATTTTTAAGCGCCAATGTCTGGTATGGGACTTGCTAAGTATCACCGCAACAGCGTTTGAACGGACCAGCAGTCGGGCCTCCCGCCAAGGGACGCCCGCCACAAAGCCAAACCTGTTGCGAGGCAGGGACGGAAAGCCACGGGTCTCAAGGAGACAGCCGGGTTGCCAGGAAAGTCGGTGGCCCGGCTTTTTCATTGGTGTCCATTGGCAGCGTCCGGGCCGGCCTGAAATCAGCCATCTGGAGTTTGAATGCCGCAGAAATCAAAAGCAAACCGTGGGGTCATATTCGCTTGTGCGAAGCAGCGGCAGGCTGGTTGTCTGCCCATGGACAACAACATGCGCAAAGTCCTTCGTCAAATCGACGGGCATCGCAGTCTGGCAAGTGTTGCTTTCGCGGCCGGACTCACCATGACCGAGCTGCAAGAGGCCATCGGTGCGCTGGTTCTAATGAAGCTTATCGAGCCGATTGATCCGAATATTCAAACTTATCATGCTAAACTGAATTGAATGTAAACTAAGTATATATTTATTGTGTAAAGCAACTATCCGGCGCCGGGCTTCGCTTTGCTCGGAAAATATCACTCATTTGGCCGGGATGGCCGCATTTGCCGGAGGTTATGGCCAGATTGTATATAATCATCAAGGACATGGCACATCATTTGCTGTGGCTTGATGGTGGATTCAAATGACAGCTATCCGATTCAGGCAACACCAATCTAGTCATTTTCTACTACCGTCTTAACGCCTGCGGGTTATCGGCCGGCAGCGGTGAATGACAATGATGCGGGGATACCGAGAATGGAAGGTGTGATCATGAACAGCAAAATGGAAGACTTGGTCAATTTGGCCTACGAGCGTGAAATGGACCGCGAATTATCGCGGTTGCGCCAGTACCTCGATCTTTATCGGCACAGGGAGAATAAATTTTTCCAGGTGACCGACATGAAGCTGAAATTCATGCAGGAAACTTCAGAAGAAATCGATAAGCTTTACGACCACCTGGCACCCGGCCAAGCCGTCTCCCGGGCGATTGCACTCGGATTGTTGCGCCGTGAAGAAATCCCGGGTGAGATACGCGATGCCATTCAGTAGGTGCTCCGCCATTCGCTCCGGCGGCTTGCGGGACGCCCGCCTTCCGTCCAAGCCCTGTACCGCAGGGCTATGGGGCGGCCGGGCGGAATCGGCTGTCCGGCAATCGGTTCCGCCTGCCCCCGGACCAGATGGCCTTTCAACGCTCAGGTGGTAACGATTCACTCCGATTGATTTCCTCTCCCCAACCCAAAGCCAGAACCGAGTGCAGGACAAGTCTCGCCGATCGGCCTGATTCTCCGGCCGGCTTCCGGAGACGCCTCCGGCCGTCAAACCCCAGCGACAACGAAGTGGGTCAGATCATGGTTGAATTTCGAATGTCGTCTCAATGGCGGCGACCCCGCGAACGGTGGCGGCCACGGAGCAGTACTTTTCCGCCGACAGCGCAATGGCCTGGGATACCGCTTTTTCGGTGAGACCATCGCCCGCAAGGCGGTAGTTGACATGGATGCGGCGGTAGGGCCAAGGGGGATCCGGATCGCGGTCCCCGGTGATGACGATTTCAAGCGCGCGCAGCGGTTTGCGTTTCTTGGCCATGATTTCGACGACATCGACGGCGGTGCAAGAGGCCAGGGCCACCAGCAGCATCTCGGAGGGGCGCACACCGATCTGCTGGTCGTCTCCCGACAAGACGACGCTGTGGCCTCCCGAGTCCATGCCCACGAACTGCATTCCTTCAACCCAACGAACTTTGGCGGTCGGCATCATTATCTCCTCGGAATTAAATTAGGGCGAACGATTCGGTGCCACTCAACATGCATCTTCAGGGCGGGAAGTGCGGCGTGGGGAGGTGCGGGGAAGAGGGAAGGGGTGTCACAGTTCGAACGTCATGTCAGCGGCGACCGCGAAGCACTCCAGCGAATGACCTTCGGCGGATATGATCTTCTGGCACTGGCCGACGATTTGGTCCACCTCATCGTCGGAGCGTTCCTGATTAAGGTGGAAGAGGCCCAACTTTTTGACGCCCGCCTGGATGGCGAGATCGATGGCCTCCGTGTAGGAGGAATGCCCCCAAAGAACTTTTGATTCGTATTCCTCGGGTGTGTACTCGGCATCGTGGAACAGCAGGTCAGCGCCGTAGGCGAACTCGACATAGTGATCCATGGGGAGCCCTCCCGGATGGATGAACCCCAGTTCGTTGTCCGTCAGAAAGACAAACGTCTTGCCGTCCTCGATGAATTTGTAGCCGCTTCCCATGTTGGGATGGCTGAGGGGGATCGGTTCGACGGCCAGCGATCCGACTTCGAACCGCATGGGATTGCCATCTTCGTAGACGATTTTGGCCCGCAATTCGGAGGGGCGGATGGGGAAGTTGGGTGGGGTCATGACTTTGGAAACCATATTCTCGACAAACTTCTTCGGGAAGGGACAGCGATGAACGCGGATCGTAACATGATCGAGGTAGAGCGGCTTGAAAAAAGGCCACCCCATCAGGTGATCCCAGTGGCCGTGAGTAATGAGAAAATGGTAGGTATAGCGCTGATCGATCATCAACTGGTTGCCCAGGCGACGGATGCCGGTACCGGCATCGACAATGAAGGTGTCACCGCTATTGGTGACGATCTCCAGACAAGTTGTGTCTCCGCCGTATCGCAGGTATTCCGGCCCGCAAACCGGGATTGAGCCTCTTGATCCCCAAACCTTGATAAACATCCGCTACCTTTCCGGCGCCGAAATTTTCTTCCCCGCTGGCAGCGGGATTCCGTTGGAAGCCTGTGACAGACGCCGATATTCTCTGCTTAATCAGCTACTTTTAACACGATTGCGTCCAAGAGTCCATCCTCAATTACGTAACCCGGGCATCGGCAGCAGTCTCGGCCGGCAGCGCTTCAAGTGTCGGCCGGGCGGGGGCCGGCGTGGCTTCGGCCCGCATGCCCGCGACGGTTGGCGCCGGGATACGATCAACCATTGACGTTGATCGGCTTTACCGCGGCCAATTGCTTTTCGAAAGTTTCCACATCGAGCGTGTCCCAGGGACCCTGCGGCGTAAATTGGAGGGTGGACTTGGTGTCGGCGGCAAAAACCTTGCCGGCGCTGATCTGCGGTTGACCCAGTCGGTATTTGTATGGTCCTCCCAAGTCGAGCAGGATGTCGAGCTCATCGCTTTCTTCGAGCAGTTCGACAACCAGCAGGTTGTAAACGAGCCCTCGGCCGACAAGGTGGCGCTGCCCGCTTTTGGTCTTGACCACTTCGATATAAGGCTGCTCGAGGGCTACGGACTGCCCCCCCGGAGCCAAGATAATGGCCTGCTTGACCCAGTATTCACCTTCTTCGAACGGAATCCAGTCGGTCGGCATGGCGTGTCTCCTGAAAGAATGGAAGGTTTGGCGTCGCGCAGGGTCTTGCATAACATGAAACATCGCATGCGAGAACACCCGTTGTTCTTCGCTGCCGTCAACGGCGTGCGGCGGGTTGTGCGGACTCATCTTGGCCAGCGGCCCACCGGACAGCCGATTGAAAGGCTTGACAAGGGGAAAAAGCATTCGGTATAGACATCGATATATCAGAATTCAAGGCGACGACGATGATCTGCAATGAAAAATACCGAGGGGTGCTGTGGGGTGTCTACTGGTATTGGTGGCGCTTTTGCATCAGGGGGTGCGCCCATCGGATCCTGAAGATCTGACGTCGAAGCAAACTTGAATCCAAGGACCGTGGCCCACCCAGCCGCGGTTTTTTATTGGCCGCGGTATCGATACCGCGGCCTTTCTGATTGACGTGCGGGTTGCATCGGCGGCCCGGCCAACGCGCCTGCCCGTGCCGGTGCGACCAAGAAATTCATTATCCGGGAGATTTCGCTATGCTCATTGTCATGGAAAAGAACGCCACACCCCAACAAATCGAATCAGTATCCCAAGTCGTCGAGGAACGCGGTTACGAGGCTCGGCCGATTCCCGGCGGCGACCGGGTTTCAATATGCGTCCTGCGCAACAAGGGTGCTGTGGATGCCGGCAGTTTTATCGGTCTGGCCGGGGTCAAGGAAGTGATTCCGGTCACCCGGCCCTACAAGCTGGTCAGCCGCGAATCACAGCCGGAGGACACCTTGATCGAGATCGGGACGGTGGTCATCGGCAATGGGCACCAGACATTGATCGCGGGTCCCTGCGCCATCGAGGGCGAGGAGCAGGCGCTGACCATTGCGGCCAACGTCAAGGCCGCCGGAGCGCAGATGTTCCGCGGCGGCGCCTTTAAGCCGCGCACCTCGCCGTATTCGTTTCAGGGGCTGGGGGTGGAGGGGTTGAAGATTCTGGCCAGGGTCCGGGAGGAAACCGGCCTGCCCGTCGTAACGGAAGTGATGGATCTCGAGACGTTCGATGTGGTGGAGGAATACGCCGACATGATTCAGATCGGCACCCGCAATATGCAGAATTTCAGTTTGCTGCGGCGTGCCGGCCGTTCCCATCGCCCGGTCATGCTCAAACGCGGCATGGCCGCCACCATCGACGAGTGGCTCATGGCAGCGGAGTACATCATGGAAGGTGGCAACACCCAGGTCATCCTCTGTGAACGCGGGGTGCGCACGTTTGTCCACCACAGCCGCAACACGCTGGATCTCTCGGCGGTTCCCTACGTGCAGAAAGAAAGCCATCTTCCCATCATCATCGATCCGAGCCATGCGGCCGGCCGCCGGGACCAGGTGATCCCGCTGGCCCGGGCCTCCGCTGCCGTCGGCGCCCACGGGTTGATGGTCGAAGTCCACCACCAGCCGGACAGGGCCCTGAGCGACGGCGCCCAGTCACTTTTTCCGGAGCAGTTTGAAAATTTATGCCGCCAGGTGCGCCACATCGCCGATCTTTTCTGATTCGGCCCGCTAGCCGCGATGGGTCAGACGGTCAAGGGCGGCGGCCCGCTTTCGACGAGGACCGCGAGCACCCGGTGCAAGGGAGGATGAATTGCAGATTGTAAGCATTCAGGGGCAAACCGGGCCTTCAGACATTGCGGTGGGGGAGCGGATCGAGAGCCTGCCGGCGTTTCTGCCTTCCGATGCACGCCGGGTGATCGTTACCGATGCCAACGTGGCGCGGTTGCATCGGCATCGATTTCCGCCGGCCGAAGTGATTACGATCGGCACCGGGGAAAAGAACAAGACCCTCGAGAGCGTGGCCCACATCTACAGGGAGCTGATCCGGCTGGAGGCCGACCGCTTCACCTTCCTCGTGGCCATCGGCGGCGGACTGGTCTGCGATGCCGCCGGATTTGCAGCTTCAACCTACATGCGCGGGATTCCCTACGGTTTCGTGGCCACGACGCTGCTGGCGCAGGTCGACGCCAGCGTGGGGGGGAAAAACGGCGTCAATTTCGACGGTTTTAAAAACATGGTGGGGGTTTTCAACCAGCCCCGTTTCGTGATCTGCGATCTGAATCTGCTGAAAACCCTGCCACCGGGTGAGCTCGCCAACGGACTGGCGGAGATCGTGAAACATGCCGCCATCTGCGACAGCGCGTATTTCGACGCCATTGAGAACAATGTGTCCCGGATCGACGCGCTCGATCCCGCATGCATCGAGGAACTGGTTCTAAAGTCCGTGCTGATCAAATCCCAGGTGGTCAATCGCGACGAGAAAGAGGCCGGCGAGCGCCGCAAGCTCAATTTCGGCCACACCTTCGGCCATGCCATCGAGAAGTGTACCGCTCTGGCCCACGGTGAAGCGGTCAGCATCGGTATGGTCCTCGCCGCGCGTTTTTCACAGCAGCGCACCGGGTTTCCGCCGGAAAGCCGCATGCGGTTGACCGCATTGCTGCACCGCCTCGGCCTGCCGACCGAGCTGCCCACGGCCCCCGACGCTGTTCTGCAGGCACTGGGAAAAGACAAGAAACGACAGGGTGAGAGCGTTCATTTCGTCTGCCTCGAGCGCCTGGGCCGTGCCGTGGTTCAGCCGATCGAACTTTCCGATCTATCCACTTTTCTGACAACGGCGTTCGACACCGCATGACCGGCATCCATCCCCCCCGCCTTTAGCGCACCACCCATCGGAAAACGGTCGGACGCGATTTGTCCGGAACACGTGCATGCGGCTTCAGG
>JASJCV010000318.1 GCA_030065275.1 Desulfobacterales bacterium
GGTTCAGCAGGGCCTGCTGAAGCTGCTCCTCGTCAAGCCGCCGGGTCGGGTTCTCGGGTGAGAGCGCATAGGCGATCTGCACACCGGCCTGCGATGTACTCTCCTCGAAGATCGGGCGGCTGGCCATAACAGCCTGGTTGACGTCGATGGGTTTCACCCAGAGTTGATCTTCGCGGGCGTAGGCCAGCAGGTCGGTCGAAAGCTTACTGATGCCTTCGAGGCTGTCCTTGATCCAGTGCCATTTCTTTTCGATGTGGGTGAAGTCCTTCTCACGGACATGCGTGTCCATCAGCTGGATCGCTGTCTGATTGACGGCCAGAAGGTTTTTGATGTTGTGGGCCAGATTGCTCACCGTCAGACCGATGGCGGCCATGCGGGCATTGCGAAGCATCTGGCGCTGCAGACGGATGTTGGCAATGTTCAGGGCCATCTCGTTGGCGACCGCGGAGACAAATTCGGCATCGTCCCGGTTGAAAGGGCTCAAGAGCTTGTTGGCTTGGGCGTAGAGCAGGCCAAAGACTTCCTCTTTGCCGGCAATCGGCACACAGACGATGGAGCGCAGGTCGTGAACCTGGATGGAGTCCGAATCCTGAAACCGCTGGTCGGCACCGAGGTCCTGGCTGACCAGGGCGACTTTTTCGCGGTAGACCCAGTCAAAGACGGTCTGGCTGACCGGGACGGACTCGCCATCGACCGGTTCCCGGTCGCGCAGCTGGATGGCCTCGATATTGAAGCCGTCGGCCGCGGGTTGGGCGACCAGTACCAACTCGGCGGCCGGTATCGCCTGCATCACAAGCGCGAGGCCCTTGGTGTGCACGTCGCCGGTCTGGTCGGCGGCGTTCAGATCTTCACTCAATCGATACAGCAACGAGAGCCGCTGGTGGGCCAGAGGGACCTTCTGGCCGGTTTCAGCGGACGGGGCGACTTTGCGGTTCAGAAATCCGTGGGCCGCGTCCGTGGCGTTCTGGGCCCACACCGCGGACAAGTCCAGTTCCTCGTGACTGATGGATATGCTCGCCGTCTCATCCAGCGATGGTTGGGGCGCGGATGTTGTGGCCGTCTCCGGCTGGACCAGGAAGAGGTAGCGGTGGCGGCCGATGCTGATCTTGTCGTGGCTCTTCAAGGGGGCGCGGTCGATGCGCTCCTGGTTCAGATAAGTGCCGTTGCGGGAGTTCAGATCCTCGATGACGTATTGACCGTCATCGCGATGGATGCAGGCGTGCTGGCGCGAAATATGGCGATCGTCAATTTGGACCTGGTTGCCGTCATCGGTCGTTCGCCCGATAAGGGTGCGCGCGGATTCGATCGGAATGGGTCGGGTGAAGGCGTCGGCCGGGTCGGCGACCAGGTAGGCTTTGTAATTTTCAGACGTGGCCTTTTGCAATGGGTCCAACCTGGCATTCCGGTTTTGAATGAAGCCCGGAAAAAGGGCGCATGCACAATCGTCGACACTGGCGGAGATTATAGCAGCCCGGGGCGCGACAATCAATGCGTCCCTCACGCACAAGGCGCTTCGACCCGGCGATTCGGCGGGCGCCTGGATCGCCGCCTGGCATCGGGCGCCCCCGCCGGGTTTGGCCGGCTCAGGTGCGCCCGGCGGTATCATCGGGGTGGCGGCCGTACCAGAGAATGCGGCGATAATTTTCTGGATCGGTGGCCCCTTCGGTATTGAAAAAAAGCAGGGTGGCATCGGGGCCGAGGCCCAGTTCGTTTTTCAGGTCTGCCAGTGACGGTGCCTTTATGAGAAGATCGAGAACGCCCAGGCCCACGGCGCCGGATTCGCCGGCCTCGATGGCCGGATCGCCGGCGAGCGGATGCGCCAGGATGCGCATCCCGTTGGCAGCCGTGAAATCGGGACAGCCCAAGAATCCGCAGGCGAAGGTCCGCAAGATGTTCCAGGCCGCCGGATGGGGCTCGCCGCAGGCCAGGCCGGCCATGATGGTGGCAAGGTCGCCGCCGACCGTTTGCGGCCGTCCGTCGGCGGACGCGGCCGATGCCAGGAGGCAGGCGGCGGCGTTGGGCTCCATGATGACGATGCGGGGGGGATTGTCAGGGTAGCGGTCGACGAGATAGCCTGTCATGGTGCCGGCAAACGCGCCCACGCCCGCCTGGAGAAAGACATGGGTCGGGTGCCGTCCGAGGGCGGTCATCTGGTCGGCGGCTTCGTCCACCAGGGTCAGGTAGCCCTGCATAATCCAGCGGGGGATGTCCCGGTAGCCTTCCCAGGCCGTGTCCTGGACAACTTCCCAGCCATGTTCCCGGGCCTGCTGCCAGGCCAGGCGTACCGTGTCGTCGTAGTTCAGGTCGGTGACCACCACCCGGGCGCCGTGGGCGCGAATGCTCGCCACCCGCGCGGCGGCCGATCCCCGCGGCATGAAGACCACTGCCGGCTGGCCGATCTGCTGGGCCGCCCAGGCCACACCCCGCCCGTGATTACCATCGGTGGCCGTGGCCAGGGTGATTCGGCCCACGCGACGACGGGTTTCGTCTCCGATCAGCTCCTGGTAGTCGGTCGTCTCGATGTCCCGGCCCAGCCTGGCGCATACCAATTTCGCCACGGCATAACTGCCGCCGAGGACTTTAAAGGCCCCGAGCCCGAAGCGGGACGATTCATCCTTGACCAGAATGCCCGCAAGTCCCCAGGCGCGTGCCAGCCCATCCAACGCAACGAGCGGTGTGGGACTATAGCCCGGCAGCCGGCGGTGGAAGCGCCGGGTCTTACGGGCCACAGATCGCCCCAGGGTATCGGGCGCGGGGCCGCCGGGCGCTTCGCGCAGCAGGTGGCGAAAGGCTTGGCCGCTGATTTGGACGGTGGCAACACGCGGGGGCATGGACTTTCCTCAAGGCAGGGGGCGGGGCGCCATTCAGGGTGCGTGGCCGACGCTCGGCATCGCCGGGCCGATCAATCGTCTTCCCGGTAGTGAGGGCCGAAAACGCTCCGGCCGATCAGGTTGCGCAGTTCGATTTCCGGGCGCTCGTCGGGGCTGCCGGGCCAGAAAATGCCTTCGCGTATCACGCGACGGCGCAGACCGTCGTCCAGCTTGCATTTGAGGCAGATGGGCGGCGTTCGTCCGGGGGGGGCGGAAGGCTGTCCGGAAAGATGGCGCAGGACGCCCAGGGGCTGGGAACTGGCCGAGACGCCGCACAGCAGAGAGCAGCCGCAGTCAAGGCCCTTGTAGGCTACTCCGATGGCTTCGGGGTAGGCGCCGAGGATCTCCATGCAGAGCGCTTCGAATGCGTTGGTCACATTCCAATTGGTTTTGTTGTGGGTCATGACACTCGATATGCGGTTTGGATGCAATCGACCATAAATTAACTTCATTCCGGCATAACCCGGGCGGTGCCGGCCGGTCAATCAATTCATTTAACAAAAGCTATCTCAAAAAAGTCTTTTGCTCCCATATCTGTATTGGGCGCTCGTTTTCAATCCTCTAATACCGATGTATTCCGCCGGTTCGGACCCACAAGCAATAATGACCAGGAGGAGAATCCCGCTCTGGCGGGGAAACTCGCGGCCAGCCGTATCTGGAACAAAAATTCTAGCTTTATTCTTTCTTATAGTTAAGCACCTATCGTGCGCGCATCAATTGGTGTGCGGTTGCGAGGCTGCGTGCAGCGCCCCGCCCCCACAAGGCACAGGATTCCGGTCAGGCGTCATTAACTATCCGGGATCAAGACGTTTTGCGCTTGAGGGCTTTGCCCGCGCCCCAGCACTGACCCAGGGCCGTGCCGACGGACCAGTATTTTTTACTGGCCATGTCAAAGAGTAGCGGCTTCAGGCGCGGCAGGTCGATGACCCCATCATCATGGACGTCGTCGGCAGCGTAGGTCTGGACCAGTTGGCCCACAAAGATCTCGTGGGATTCGAATTTCAGCACGTCATGCAGCGCCATTTCCATGTTGACCGGGCACTCGCGAATCATGGGGGCCGTTTCCAACTCGCCGTAGAAGACATCGAAAAGGGCGGCCTTGTCGGTTTTTCGTCCGGTCATAATACCGCAGTAATCGGTTTCGACCATCAGTCTCTCGGGGGGGAGACAGATGCTGAACGTGCGGTTGGCGTGGATCCCGGCGTTGGAATAATGCGATTGGTGCAGACCGATGGACAGGTACTGCGGGGTGCCGTGGTTCAGAATGCCCACGTGGGCCACCGCCAGAAAATTGGGCTTGCCGTCGACGATGGTGCCCACCAGCGTCGTTGGCATGGGGTAAAGCGCGTTCACGGGCCCGATTGGTTTCATGGTAAGGGATCTCCTTTCATCATTGGCGTCGATACGTTTGAGGATCATATTCCGCGAGGGACGGATAGGCGATGGGCGCGGTTTGCGCCCATGTGGCCAGACGTCGGCGATAGGCTGCCAGATAACCTTGGCGGGTGGCCTCATCCACATGGGCCGGACCCCAGGCGATGAATGGCGGCAGCACGTCAAACCCGGTGAACCGCAGGATACCATGGTTGATCGGAAAGAGGATCTGGTGGATATCACCGTTCAGGCCGTCGGGTCGATAGATGTTTTGCGGGCCGCCGGTCGTCAGCGCGAGCATGGCGCGTTTGCCCGCAAAACGGCCGCTATCGTACCAGCGGCCGCCACCGTAGATGCGACCCATCACCATCACCCGGTCGACCCACCCCTTGAGGATGGCGGGCAGACCGAACCACCACAGGGGAAACTGGAGAATAAGGGACTCACACCATTCCAGTTTTTCGATTTCCCGGCGAATATCCGGTGCAAAGCCGTCCACCTTGCTGGCATGCTGCTCTTCGGCCTGCTGCTTGAAATAGTCCGGGTCGTGGACGGATTTAAAATTGCGGCGGTCCGAGACGGGGTCGAAGGCCATGGCATACAGATCCGATATCTGGACGTCATGGCCCGCTTCTTCGAAATAGGCGACCGCGGTTGCGGTCATGGCGGCGTTGAAGCTCCGCGGTTCGGGGTGGGCATGGACGATCAGGGTTTTCATTGCACCTCATTTTTGGTTGTACATACAATAAAGGCGGGATATTTTTTTAGCGCGGTTGACCGAGCTTATCGCTGGCCGCGTGAATGCGGGCCGTCAAATCGTCGCCCTCAACCTGCCCCAGAATATCGACATAGCGCCTGTAAAGTGACTTCCAGGCCGCGGCAATCTCTGCGTTCAAACCGACCCCTGTCGCGGTGGCGAAAACCCTCGAGGATTTGCCCTCGTTACGGCGTTTGAGATAACCGCGGTAGACCAGGGTATCGATAAAGCGTGTCACCGTGGAGGGCGCCAGGTGGAGCTTGGCGCTGAGTTCTTTCTGACCGATGCCGGGTATGTCGTTCACAAGCATCAGTAAAAAAGCATGCGAAGGCGATAGCCCGGTAGACCGGAATTCCTCCTCGGCCATCCGGGTGATGACCCGTGCCAGAGAATTGGCCGTGAAATACAAGCAGTGATGGAGGATATGGTCGGTCGTGGTCACGGGCGCCTCATTAGTTGTTTGCACAT
>JASJCV010000319.1 GCA_030065275.1 Desulfobacterales bacterium
GACCCTTTATCGCCGGACGTGATTATCACAGCCTCGTGCAGGCCAACGATGCCATCCGGCATCAATCCGTCTACGACGGTCATATCTGGTCCTATCAACCCTACGCCCACCTGCCGGCATTATTCATGAATGTGCCGGGCGCGACCTACACCGACCATACGGATTGGTATTATCGCTTCGAATATTTGAAAGAAAAACAAAGGGGCCAGGATTTCCAGGAAGATCTTTTTACCCCGGGGGTTTTTACGGCCGCGCTTGAAAGCGGCCGTCAACTGGGAATCATTGTCTCCACGGACAATCCGATCGATCGGGATGCCCAGGACCTGCTAAGCAAAGAAGCGGACAGGCGGAAAAATCTTTTCACGACGCTACCGGTAGCCGATGCCTTCACGCAGGCGATGAGCCTGGCCGCCGATCAGTTTGTCGTCCGGCGCAGTGATGATCTTAAAACCATCATTGCCGGTTACCACTGGTTCACCGATTGGGGGCGCGACACCATGATCGCTTTGCCGGGGCTGACCCTGGTCACGGGGCGCCATGCGGATGCCAGGAAGATCCTGCAAGCCTTTACCGAGCATATCGATCAGGGCATGCTGCCCAACCGTTTTCCGGATGCCGGCGCGAAGCCGGAATATAACACGGTCGACGCCAGCTTGTGGTTTTTTGTGGCGGCTTACAAGTACTACCGCTACACCCAGGACCAATCCTTTCTAAAAGCCGTCCTGCTGCCGGCCATGGCCGAGATTCTCGATTGGCACCAGCGCGGCACCCGCTACGGCATCCACATGGCGCGCGACGGCCTGCTGTCGGCCGGGGAGCCTGGTGTTCAGCTCACCTGGATGGATGTCAAGATCGGCGACTGGGTGGTCACACCACGCAGTGGAAAAGCTGTGGAGATCAACGCGCTGTGGTACAACGCCTTGGCCATCTATGCGAGTCTGTTGAACACCATCGGTCGCCAGGAAGAGGCCCAACGCTTTCAAAAGCTGTCCAAACAGGTCATGAAACAATTTGTTCAGGTGTTCTGGAATGCGGAAGCCGGCTATCTTTTCGATGTGGTCGACCGTGACCAGCGCGATAGCGCCATCCGGCCCAACCAGATTCTGGCCATCAGTTTACCCTTTACACTGCTGGGGCGTAATCGCGCCCGGCAGGTGCTTCAAGTCGTGGAAGATCATCTGCTGGCACCGGTGGGCTTAAGGAGTCTTTCCCCGCAGGACCCGGCCTTTGTCCCCACTTATCAGGGCAACGCTTACCAGCGTGACGCCGCCTATCACCAGGGTACCGTCTGGGCCTGGTTGCTGGGGCCCTACCTGACAGCATTGGTCAAAGTGAGGGGCAAGACCGGGCGCAAGCAGGGTTTAAAGTTGATGTCCGCGGTCCAGGATCATCTGTCCACATCCGGCATCGGTCAGATCGCGGAGATCTTCGACGGCGATCCTCCCCATGCCCCGAGGGGATGCATGGCCCAGGCCTGGAGTGTGGCTGAAATTGCGCGGGCTTATGTGGAGGACCTGCTGGGCGCTGGCCCCCCCGATGAGGACTGAAGGCCCCTTCGGCTACCAGTGCGGATGGTGGGCGCAGAAGATTGTTACGCGCAAGATGGGATGCAGCGCATGTACGCCTTCGAGCGTCGCATCGCCGTTCACCTATTTGATGTGGCCCTGGAGCACCCGGGTTACGGCGCGGCCGATTTTGTGCTGATGCCATCGCGTTATGAGCCTTGCGGGCTGCCCCAGTTGATCGGCGCCATCTAAGGTGCCCTGCCTGTCGCCCACGCGGTGGGCGGCTTGCGGGATACCGTCCAGCATTTGGATGTTGGCCAAAACAGCAGGAATGGATTTCTTTTCGAGACCCATGACAGCGCCGGTCTTTTGTGGGCCCTGCAGGAGGCCATGACCTTGCATCGGCTGCCCGAGACCGCAAGAAACGCTCAGATCCGGCGCATCATGACGGAGAGCGTCTTCCGCTTTAACCCGGAAGTAATGACCGACCACTATCTGGCGCTCTATGCCAAGCTGCTCAAGCGCCCGATGGTCATGTCCCAGCCGAATCGCATTAACGGTGAACGGTGGGGAAGACAGTCCGTCATTATCGATCAGGAGACGGTCGTATGAAGAAAGATCTCGGAAATCCTCTCAAGGGAGAAAAAGGCATTCTGGCCGGCGATATCGGCGGCACCAAGACCCATTTGAGCCTTTACGCCATTGACGCCGGCAGCCCCCGTGAACTGGCGACAGCCACTTATCCCAGTCAGGAAGTCGCCGGTTTGGAGGAGATGATCAGCGACATGCTCCGGCGTCATGAAGTGCCGGTGGCGGCCGCCTGTTTCGGCATTGCCTGTCCGGTGGTGGGCGGTGCCTGCAGCCCCACCAACCTGAGCTGGTCCATTTCCGAGGAGGGTCTGCGACGTCAATTCGGCTGGCCCCAGGTGCAAATCCTCAATGATCTGGCCACAACCGCCATTGCTGCGCCCCGGTTGGATACGGCGGTACTGACCACCTTGAACCCCGGCCAACCCCAGACCGGCGGTAACATGGCCCTGGTGGCCCCTGGCACCGGCCTGGGACAGGCCCTCCTGCTCGCGGAAAGGGAGGGTTTCCAGCCCATCGCCTCCGAAGGGGGACACGCCGACTTTGCACCCAGCGACCAAGCCGAGGTCGCGCTGTGGCTTTCTCTGCATCAACGTTTCGGCCACGTGAGCATCGAGCGTGTGCTCTCCGGCCAGGGACTGGTCAATATATTTGAATGGCTGCGCTCGCATCACGACCGCGAACCTTCACCGGAGGTCCAGCAGGCCATGGAATCCGAGAATCCCGCCGCGGTCATAACGCGCCACGCCATCGATAGCGATGATGCGCTATGCCTCGAAGCCCTGCAGCGCTTTTGCCGCATCTTTGGCGCGGTGGCGGGCAATCTGGCCCTCACCGGCATGACCACCGGCGGTGTCTATTTGGGGGGCGGTATTCCACCTAAGATCTTACCGGCCCTGAAATCGGGCCCCTTCATGGAGGGCTTCACCGCGAAGGGACGTTTCAGCGACTTCATGACGACCATCCCGGTCCAGGTCATCTGCGAGGATAGAGCAGCGCTTTTCGGGGCAGCCTGGCGGGCATATGAATTGGCAACCCGAAAAGGAGACAAACATGGCGACCGATAGCGATTAGGAGACAACGGCGAGTTTCGATGGTGAAAGCCTCGAAGCACACGGCGTATCGCCTCTGGATGAGCGCAGCACGCGCCTGCTGGATCTCCTGCACCCCAAGGAATGGATCGACCCTGAACCCAAGACCTCATACAATTTGGTGGTGATTGGCAGCGGCGCAGGCAGTCTGATTTGAGCGGCCGGTGCGGCCGGTGTCGGCGCCCGGGTGACCCTGATCGAGTCTCACCTGCTGGGCGGCGACTGCCTGACGGTGGGGTGTGTGCCTTCCATTCTGCTGCTGCGGTGCGCCAAAGCGGCGGCCGCGGTGCCTAACGCGTCTGAATTTGGCGTCAACGTCAGTGGCGAGGTCTCGGTTGACTTTGATTTTATCATGGAGCGTTTGCGGCCGTTGGCGCATCGTTTTGATTAATGATGAGGCAGGCATTCGGCGTGTAACGCGGATCACCCTCGAAGACGCCGGTTATACCGTTAACACGGCGTAAAAAGGTGAGCGCGGCCTGGGCCTTTGCAATGAAGCGGCACCGCAGATTGTCATCACGGATGTGTGTGTGCCGGGCATGGACGGCATCGCTGTCCTGGAACAGGTCAAGCAAACCCATCCTGAAACCGAGGTGATCGTGGCCACGGCATTCGGTGAGATGGATCTGGCCATCCGGGCCCTCCAGCTGGACGCATCGGATTTCATCACCAAACCGCTGCACAGTGAGGCGTTGACCATCGCTCTGGAAGGGTCAAAACCCGTTACAACGACCGCAAGCAGCTAAAGGATTACACCAACTTCCTGGAAAGAGAAGTCGAAGACCAGGCCCGCATTCTGCGCCAGAGCCGGGCTATTCCGCCGCCACCGTGTAGTGGAGGATCAGAAGGATATCTTCGACCGCCCCCGGGTCGAGTCGATCGTCCTCGTCGGTCAGATTCGTCCCGACGCTCGATAATGTCAGGCGCCACTCTCCCGGCCCTGTGGTGACTGGCCCGCTGTCGACCCGATGGATGTGGCCGAATCTGGTCGACTCGCTGAAATCGATCGGGGTTTCACCCCCGGGATGAGATAGCGTCAATACCGTGCCGTCGACGGCAGTGTCTTCAAGAGCGTCCGCTAGCCTCAGGAAGACAAGGATGCTGTCCACCTGGATCGCTCTACCCTTGAACATGAAGGGGAAGCGGTTGGCCCCGATGTCTAACGTCATTTCTTGCGCGGCGGCATCGTCTTCCGGGTGGAGGAAGCGATGAAACACAGTCGGGAAATCGTGGCGGGCACTGATCGATTGCATCAGCCCGGGGGCGCCCTCGCCGGTGACCAGGCCGTTGAAGACTTCTTCGAGATGGTCTTCCGCCGCCTGCCGAAGCAGGTTGCCGCCGTCGCGGGCCGTGTAGCTGATGTGCAGGATAACGTCAGCGATGGCGTCGTAGTCGAACTGGCGGAAGCGGTCGGGCATCTCCAACTGCCAGCGGCTGATGACGCCCGCGCCCTCGAAAGGCAGGTAGCGCTCGTCCCTGAAATTGAGCTCGAACAGACCCGCATCGTTTTGGCCGCTGCTGGTGGCGATGGACTGGATGGCGCCGAAACGGTCGCTGAAGCGTGCATCCTCGTTTTCCGGATCGCGCGCATAGATGCCTCCCGACAGCGTGCCCTGCCGCCGAATGGTACTGCGCAGCAGCCGCAGCGTGCAGGCCAGGGTGGTGTAGGGGCCGGTCACGGCCGGGATGGTGATGCGCATGGACTTGATTCTGCGGAAGTAGTGGCCGGGGTAGTCGAGGTCGAACAAGGCCTCGGGGATCTCGATCTCGCAGCGCCCCTCCTCTTTTAAATTCAGCAGGGCCATGGGGTCGAGCATGGCCAGCGAAACGTGCTTGGTCAGCTCGAGTTCGCGCCGGTTTTCTTCGAGGTAGGCGGCCTCCATGCGCTTGAGCTCATGGTGGAGCTTTTCGCCGGCCAGAAGTCCTTTTTTCAGGTTATCCCAATGACCGAAACCGATAAAATCCGGGCTATCGATGCCCAGTTCGTGGGCAAAGGCCCGCTGGGCTCGCAGGGCCAGGTCGTAAGCGAGCCGGTAGCTTTGAAAGAATACGCTGGAAAGCTGTGTGACCATCCACCCGTATAGCTCCTGTTTGGTGAACTTGTCTTCTAGAAAGGCCTTATTTTCCTCGGCCTGCTGCACCTGAAGCGACTGGTTGGCGATTTCGGCCTCGGCGATGGCGATGCGCACGTCAGCGGCGGTCTGCTGTTTCTCGATCTGAAGTTTTTCCAGTCGGGCCAGGTTAAATTGCAACGTCCATTCTTCCGCCCGCCGCTGATAGCCGGCCTTGGTGGCCTGGGTGTTGGCGATG
>JASJCV010000027.1 GCA_030065275.1 Desulfobacterales bacterium
GCCAGCGCGTTCACCACGTCCCCGGCCGGTCCGGGAATCAGATAGTCGCTGACCGATCCGGTCAGCGGCGTCGGCTCCGGGTTGATTTCAATCACCCGGGCGCCAGCATCGCGGGCCAGAAGCGGCAGCATGGCCGCCGGGTGCACCGTGGCGGACGTGCCCACCACCAGCATGACTCGGCAGCCCGCGGCGAGCCGCTGGGCGCGGGCCAGGTGTGCGGGCGGAATCAACTCGCCGAAAAAAACGCAGTCCGGCCGGAAAATGCCGCCACAGGCGCAGCGCGGCGGTATTTCGGCCAGATCGAGTTCTTCACTCCGCAAACGGCGCTCGCAGGCCATGCAGCGCTGCCAGGCGAAAGTGCCGTGAAACTCGATCACGTCGCGGCTGCCGGCCTGCTGGTGCAGGCCGTCGACATTCTGGGTGATGACGGCCTGAAGATGGCCTGCGGCTTCAAGGCTTGCCAGACCACGGTGGGCCGGATTCGGCGCCGCCTTGGCCAGCACCTCCTGCATCCCCTGTATCAGCAGCTCCCACACCTTGCGGGGGTTGCGCCGGAAGGCATCGATGTGGGCGACCTCGAGGGGATCGATTTTTTCCCACAGGCCGCCGGGGCCACGAAACGGCGGAATGCCGCTTTCGATCGAAATGCCGGCCCCCGTGAGGGCCACAACCCGCCGCGTGGCGGCCACTTCCCGGGCGGCGCGCGTAATCAGATCGTTCATCGTACCTCGCAGCTGGGCCGAAGTTTGCCGCATTCATCCGAAAATGGCGTATTGAGGCCAGGCCGGTAAGCAGCGGTTTCAAGCCCGCGGGGGGGTGCTCGCGCGACGTCGGGAATTTCAAGGCACGCTTACGACGGCCCGGGCCGAAGGCTGCCATTTAAAGGCGGACACGGACGACCACGGGCAATCATAGCTTAGGAGAAGGGCCTTTTTCAACTGTTTCCGACGCTCCCAGGTATGTGAACCAGGTGTTGTCCCGTGACCAGCGCCGCTGGATCGCAAACCCGGCCGACGCCAGGTAGGCTTCCACTTCGCGGGCCTGGCTGCGCAGCAGCCCCGAAAGAATCCACCGGGGGCAGCGCCGGAAGCCTGCGGACCGAATCAGGGGTTGCAGTACGTCATAGTGGATATTGGCCACAAGGGCCTCGGCCGGGCAGGCCACCAGATCCTCGGCGCGGCCATGAACGGCCAGCACCCGGTCTTCCAGGGCATTGAGCTTCACATTGTGCCATGCCGTCCTGGCAGCCAACCGGTTGAAATCCACGGCCAGCACCCGGGGCCAACCCAGGCGCGCGGCCGCCACCGCCAGCACCCCGGTGCCGGTACCGAGATCCAGGAGCGTACCCCCGCTGGCATCGGCGCTCAGAGCTTCGATCGCCGCCAGGCAGTCCCGGGTGGTCGGGTGGGTACCGGCTCCGAAGACCACTCCAGGGTCCAGCCGCACGATGAGGTCGTCGACGGCCGGCGAAGATGCCTTTTGCGCCCAGGCCGGTTCAATGATGAGCCGGTCGGTGCGCAGGCCCTGAAAACGCCCCCCCTGCCAGTCGTCGTAGCGCATATCGAACTGGTCGAGCAGTTTGAGATCGGAGCGGTTTTCGAGAAGTTGCCGGACGGTTTCCCGCGCCGGCGACGAAAAGAAGAGGAAAGAGAAGCCATCTTCCTCCCAGTTGCCGATGAAATCCGGCCCTAGCGCGGCATCCACCGCACCGGCCAGGCCTTCGAGATAGTAGATGTGAAGGTATTCATAGGCCGGGCGATAACCCGCGGGGTTCTTCATGAAAGCCGGGTGCCCTGCGTGCAGAGGGTCGGAACGACGCCCGTCGGCCATGGGCGGCGGGCGGGTGGAAATGCGCGGCGGCCGCTATTCATGACGCGGCAGGCGGTCCATGGCCCATTCCATGGGGTCAAGCAGCTTGAAGCCCAGCTCCTTCAGTTTGCGCTTGATGCGGCCGACGCTGTTGGTGAGCAGGTAGGCGAACACCGCCCTCTTGTCGGCCTCCCAGTGCCGCGAGACGAGAATGCTGCCGAAGGAAATGTTTTCTTCCGTGATGGCATCGACGATTTTTTTAAGTTGGCCCACCTTTTCTTCCACCACAATACCCAAGAGGGTCCCGGGCTCCTCGATACCCAACACGTTGATGAAAGCGCGCAGCAGGTCACGCACCGAAATGATGCCTTTCAGAAATCCGTCGTCGTCCACCACCGGGAAGGCGCCCACGCGCATTTTCTGAATTTGCAGCAGCGCGTCCTCGATGGTGTCCTGGGGGGAGATCGCCATCGGGTCGGGTGTCATAACGTCGCCGACGGTGACCTGGGTGAAGTCCGCGCCTTCGGGCGGCGGGCAGTCATCGCGGTAAAATGCCGCTGGCAGCGCGCTGCGGATATCACGGTCGGTAATGATCCCCGCCAGGCGACCGTCGTCGCCCAACACAGGCAGATGCCGAATATTGTGCGCCTTGAGAAGATCGCGGGCCTCCAGGAGGGTGGCCCGCGGATGGGTGGTAATCACCTTTGACGTCATGGATTTGCTGATAAACATCGATGCCTCCCGATCGGTCGCCCCGGAAGGGCGCCGTCTTCAAATCTGTAATAGGGCCTGGACATGATCCGCCGCCAGCTCGGGCAGACGCTCGAGGCAGTAGCCACCTTCCAGAACCGAGATCAGCTTGCCGTCCGCAAAAGTGTCGGCCAGTTTCATGATCTCTTCAATCATCCAGACATAACCCGCGGTCGAGAGGGCCACATCGGCCATGTCGTCGTCCGCATGGGCATCGAACCCGGTGGAAACGATGATCACCTGGGGACGGAAGCGGGTCATGGCCGGGCGTAAGTCCTTTTCGACGGCTTCTCGGTAGAAGTCGTCCCCCTGGCCCGGAAGAACGGTGGTGTTGCAGGTGTAACCGACCCCCCGCTGGACGCCGTCTTCGAAGGCGCGGCCCGTGCCGGGATAGGCGAAAGACGGGTGCTGGTGGATGGAGTAGTAGAAAACCGTGGGGTCGTCCTCAAAAATGGCCTGGGTACCGTTGCCATGATGAACGTCGAAGTCGATGATCGCCACGCGCTCGATCAGCCACTGGGTCTGCAGATAGGTGGCGGCCACGGCCACGTTGTTGAAGTAGCAAAAGCCCATGGCCTTGGCCTTTTCGGCGTGGTGTCCGGGCGGACGCACGGCGCAGAAGGCGTTATCGATCTCACCGGCCACGATGCGGTCGGCCACGTCGAGGATACCGCCCACGGCGAGCAGCGCCACCTCGAAGGTTTCGGCACACATCTGGTTGTCCGGGCTTTCGAAGGTCCGGCTGCCGTCTTGGCAGGCGGTTTCGAATCGATCCACATAGTCGCGATCATGCACCGTTTCGATCCACATCCGCGGTGCGCTCTGGGCAGGGAAAACCTGCAGGTGATCGAGTAGCCCGCGCGTGCGGATGCCGTCATAGATGGCGGTCAGCCGCTCGGGCACTTCGGGATGATTCGCGCCGGTGAGATGCTTCAGAAATCGCTCGTCGTATAACAGCCCTGTGCGCTTCATGCCTTGTCCTGACGGCCCGTCAGATCAGGCCAGAATCTTGTCGAAAATCGTGAAGGCCGACCGTACCGCCGGGGTCTCCGGGGGCATCTCGATGGTCGGTTTGCCGGCCAGATCGTATTCATAAAGGGTCTCGTCTTCCCGAACCGTGCCCACGTAGGCCACTCCGGCCTCCTCGATGAGGGCCATCACCTGGGGCGGCGGTTCGCCTTTGGCCTGGTTGATCATGAGGAACGTCTGCTTGACGCCGATATTCAGTGTCTTGACCAGGTCGTTGATCCGCAGGCCCGCCTGCAGACCCCGCCGGGAAGCATCCGCGACAATCAGCAGGATGTCGACATCACGTGTGGTCAGGCGGCTGAGGTGCTCCATACCCGCCTCGTTGTCCATGACGAGGTAGGGATAGTTGTCGGTCAGCTTTTCCATAAACCCGGCCAGAAGCGAATTGGCCGCGCAGTAGCAACCGGCGCCCTCGGGCTGGCCCATCACAACGAGATCGTATCCGTCGTGCTCGATGATGGCCTGCTGCATGCGCATGTCCATGAAAATATCCTTGGTCATGCCGCTGGGGACCTGCCCCTTTTTCATCTCTTCGCGCGCGTCGCCCAGCGTGTCCGTTACCAGAACACCCAGGACCTCGTTGAGATTGGCGTTGGCGTCGGCATCGACGGCCAGCACCGGCGTCTTGTCGTTGGCCATCAGATACTTTATCAACAGGCCGGCCATCGTGGTCTTGCCCGTACCACCTTTTCCGGCCATGGCAATCGAGAACGGCATCGTGCTATTTCCTTTCGTGCCCTGTTGGGCGCTCCGTTTACCGTTGTCGCCAGCGATTCCGCAAATAAACCGAAGCTGCCGCTGCAACGATGATTACGAAAATATAAAATGACTTAAGACAGTTGCCCCCAACAGTCAAGCGCCTTTTGGCGCCCCGGCCGCCGCGCGGAACAGCCTCGAGGCGTCCGTGCCGTCACTGGTTGCCGAAGGTCGGCTGACAGCCTTTTCACTGGTGGCCCCCGGACGTCGCCGCCGGCGGCGGTGACCGGGCTAACTGGCGGATAGATTTCGTCATTCCGGACCGCTGCTTGCAAAGCCCGGGGGCCTATGATAGAAGAAAAAACCTTTGGGCCACAGGCTCGTTGAACCTCTTCTGCAAGTTATCCGTTCTCCGCCGCCGCTGGACAGGGCGTTAAACGGCGGAAGCATCGACAACCATCAATACGCGCGATCCGGACCGGCCGGCCGACCAATCAACACGACCGGCTTCCTGCCGGCCGAGCATGCACAAGGAGGCGAGCATGGCGGATGTAATCGAATTTACCAGAAAAGCCTTTCTGACAGGCCTCGGCCTGGCGCTCACGGCCAAGGACGAGGTCGAGGACCTGACCAAGGAACTCGAGAAGAAGATGAACATGGGCGAGGAAGAGGGTAAAAAGTTCTTCCATGACGTCCAGAAGCGCTACGAGGATACCCAGGAGAAACTCGAATCGCGGGTGGAAAAAAGCGTCAAGGAATTCCTCAAGAAAGCGGATATCGTCACCTCCGACGAGCTCAAGGCCCTTAAAAAGGAAATCCGGGAACTCAAGCGCACCATCAGCCAAGGCGCGCAAGAGGACTAAGCGTTAGCCTCGGCATCCCTTGCCCCAGTGCGGTCGCGGGGGCGGCTCTAATCCACATGAAGGCGAAGCGGTTCGCGCCGACCGCATTCACCCGCAAGCGCGCCCGACCCGGCCGGACGAAAGCCCGCCCAGTATGCTGAGCATCCGCAAAATCGGCGTCATCGGACGCACTTACCGCCACCTGACCCGCTACCGCCAGATTCTGGCCGTTTTTTTCCGCTATGGTTTCGGCGATCTGGTCGACCTCCTCAAAATCGACCAATACATCGAAATCGGGCTACAGATGATATCGCGCAACCGGCGCGAACGCCTCGAAAAACTCTCCCGCCCCGAACGGGTGCGCCTGGCGCTGGAAGAACTCGGCCCCACCTATGTCAAGCTGGGCCAGGTCCTGTCGACCCGCCCCGACCTGATCCCGGTGGATTTCATCACCGAGCTGGCCAAGCTGCAGGACAAAGTACCGCCTTTTGACACCGAGGAGGTCAAGCGTATCGTGGCCGATGAACTCGGTGCCGCCCCGGATGAACTCTTCAGGGTCTTCGATGACACCCCGATTGCATCCGCCTCGATCGGCCAGGTGCACAAAGCCACCTTGGCCGACGGCGAGCAGGTGGCCGTCAAAGTGCAGCGCCCCGGCATCAAACGCATCATCGAGGTCGATCTTGAAATCATGCTCCATCTGGCCACCTTGATGGAGAACCATGTCGAGGAGATCGCCTTTTTTCGCCCCGTGAAGATTGTCGAGGAATTCGCCAAGACCCTCGAGCGTGAAATCGACTACACGTTCGAGGCGACCAACATGGAGCGCATGGCCAACCAATTCTTAAGGGAGAATGCCGTTTACATTCCCAAGGTCTACCGGGACTTCACCACCGGACGCGTGCTGACCGCCGAATTTATCGACGGCATCAAGATCTCCGCCATCGATAAGCTCGACGCGGCCGGGCTGGATCGCCGCAAGATCACCCACCGAGGCACCACCATCCTCCTGCGCCAGATTTTCGACTTCGGCTTCTTCCACGGCGACCCGCACCCGGGCAACCTGTTCGTACTGCCCGGGGAGGTCATCTGTCTGCTGGACTTCGGCATGGTCGGAACGGTCGCCCGCCAGACCCGCGAAGACTTCGTCGACCTGGTGGACGCCGTGGTTCACCGCCGGGAGACCCGCACCGCCCAGGTGCTGCTCAAAATCACCCAATGGGACGAGCGGCCGCCCATGCGCGCCTTCGAGCGGGCCGTGGCGGATTTCATGGGCCAGCACCTTTACCGCCCGCTTAAAGAGATCCAGGTGGGCCCGCTGCTTCAGAACCTTCTGGAACTGTCGGCCGACCATCGCCTGGTCATCCCCCCCGACATTTTTCTGATGATGAAAACCCTCACCGCCGTCGAAGGGGTGGCCCGGGCGCTGGACCCCGACTTCGATATTTTCAAAGCATCCGCCCCTTTTATCGAGCGGGTCAAGTTGTCACGCTATCAACCCGGGCGTCTGACCGGCGACGCCATGCAGTTGGGGGCCGACTTGATCGAATTCACGCAGCAGTTCTCCGGCGATATCCTCGACATTACCCGCCTGATCCGCAAAAACCGGCTGACCGTGCACGTGGAACTGGAGAGCCTGAGAACCATGCTTGAAACCCATGACCAGATCAGCAACCGGCTGTCCTTCGCCATCATTATCGCCGGGCTGATGATCGGGTCCTCCATCATCGTGGTTTCCAACGTTCCACCGTTATTCTACGGCATCTCGCTGCTCGGCATCGTCGTTTTCATCACCGGGGCCGTGATGGGTCTCTGGCTCCTGGTGGCCATCATCCGCAAGGGCCGGCTCTGACCCGCCGGCCGATACCCCCGCTTTTTCAGATTGTTTTTTTGCGGCCATGCCGCCCCCCGGATCACGCCGCCTATCGGAAGGCAGGCGTCCGCCGATGAAACAATAATGTCCAAAAAGCTTGCATTTGGTTACAAAATTGTTATATGTACCCATCTTTTTGTGACGATGCGTCCCGCGGTCGTTCGGCCGTGATCGGATGGACAAGGGGCCTGGAAGGAGTGAATGGCCGATGCGCAAGATCGAAGAAACTGCGCTGCTCTACGAGATCAGCGAAGCGCTCAACGCGCACCTGGAGCTAAAAAAATCCTTATACAAAGTTCTCGATATTCTGTCCGACTCCATGGACATGGCCCGGGGGACGATCACCTTGCTGGATCCGGTGCGCAACGAAATCCGCATCGAGGTGGCCCACGGCATCACGCGGCACGCCATGCAACAGGTGCGCTACAAGCTGGGCGAGGGCATCACCGGACGGGTCATCCAGACGGGCAAACCGGTCTCGATTCCCAAAATCAGCGAGGAACCCCTGTTTCTCAATCGCACGGTGGCCCGCAAGAGCAAAAGAGATCTGGAGCTGTCGTTTGTCTGTGTACCCATCAAGAAGGGGCGGCAGATCATCGGCGCGCTTAGCGTGGATAAACCCTATGACCAGAAATACTCCCTCAAGAAAGCCGAAAAGCTGCTGAGTGTCGTTGCCACCATGGTGGCCCGCCACGTGATCAACCTCGAAACCATCCGCCTCGAGAAACAGACCCTGCGGGACGAGAACAAGCGGCTGTTGAACGAACTCGAAAATAAATACCGCATCACCAACATTGTGGGCAACAGCAACAAAATGCGGGAGGTCTTCCAGATGGTCTCCCAAGTCTGCAAGAGCAACGCCACGGTGCTGGTGCGCGGCGAAAGCGGCACCGGCAAGGAACTCGTGGCCAACTCGGTCCACTACAACAGCAATCGGGCCCACGCGCCCTTTGTTAAGGTCAACTGTGCGGCGATCCCGGTCAATCTGATCGAAAGCGAACTTTTCGGGCATGAAAAGGGCGCTTTTACCGGCGCCATCAAACAGAAACTGGGCAAGTTCGAACTGGCCAACAAAGGCACCCTTTTTCTGGACGAGATCGGCTCGATCGGGCTTGACGTCCAGGTGAACCTGTTGCGCGTGCTCCAGGAAAAGGAGTTCGAACGCGTGGGCGGGCAGAAAACCATCAAAACCGATGTGCGCATCATCGCCGCCACCAATAAAAATCTCGAGCATGCGGTCGAAGAGGGCACCTTCCGCGGCGACCTCTATTACCGCCTGAATGTCTTCCCGATCTATCTGCCGCCTCTAAGGGAACGCAAAACCGACATCCTGCTGCTGGCGGACCACTTCCTCGAGCGCTACACCAAGGAGAACAACAAGGATATCCGTCGCTTCTCGACACCGGCCATCGACATGCTCATGGCCTATCATTGGCCGGGCAATGTCCGCGAGTTGGAGAACTGCATCGAACGCGCGGTCTTGTTGTGCGAAGAAGGGGTGATCCACAGCTATCACCTGCCCCCGACCCTGCAGACCGGGCCCGAATCCGACACCCTCCCGGCCCTTTCACTGGAGGAGGCCGTGGCCAATCTGGAGAGGGAGATGATCATCGACGCCCTTAAAAACACCCGCGGCAACATCACCCAGGCCGCCGATCTGCTCAAGACCACTGTGCGCAAGTTCGCCTACAAGGCCCAAAAATTCGGGATAAGCTACAAACACTATCGCTAAAATGACCCTCCTCCAGGCCTTCATTCTCGGTATCGTCCAGGGGCTCACCGAATTTCTGCCCATCAGCAGCTCGGGGCACCTGGTCATCGGTCAGCACCTTTTCGGGCTGCGGCATGCCGACCTGGCCTTTGACGTCAGCGTCCACGTGGGCACCCTGGGAGCGGTGGTGATTTTTTTCCGGCATGACATACGGGCTCTCCTGCTGGCGCTTGTCCGTTGGCGTCCATCGGCGCCCCGGCCATCCGCGACCGCCGGCAACACGGATATCGACGCCCGGCTGGCCGTGCTGATTATTCTGGGCTCCGTCCCCACGGCCCTGATCGGGCTGGTCATCAAACGCTACGATGCGACGCTTTTCGCCTCGCCCCTGATCGCCGGTGTGATGCTGATCGTCACCGGTTTCATCCTTTTCCTGACCCGCCGCCCCCAGGTCACCGCGCAGATCAATCCCGGATCGACGCGGCCCATGAACGCCGTTCGGGTACGCGACAGCCTGCTGATCGGTGTTGTTCAGGGATTCGCCGTGATGCCCGGCATTTCCCGGTCGGGCACCACGATTGCCGCGGGTTTGTTTGTCGGACTGGCCCCCCAGGCCGCGGCCCGGTTTTCGTTTCTGCTGTCGATACCTGCCGTGGCCGGGGCCGCCCTGCTGGTCCTGGTCGAGGCGCGGGCCCAGGGACAGGTTCAACTCGCACCCTGTTTGGTCGGCGGCCTGACCGCCCTGGTCATCGGGTACGCCGCCTTGGCCATCCTGGTCTATATCATTGGCCGGGGAAAGCTGTTCACCTTCGCCCCCTACTGCTGGATTGCCGGCATCGCCGCCATCGCCGTGGGCTGGTAGGATCGCGCGCATGCCCTTTCACACCGGCCATCCCATGCCGCCCCAGGATACCCGCATTTTTAACGTGCTCTTTTTCTCTATTTTCGCTGCGGTAACCGGTGTGGGGATCGTTGTGCCGCTGCTGCCGGTCTTCGCCCGTGATCTGGGCGCCGGCGGTTTTGCCATCGGCATGCTTTTCGGCGTGTTCTCGATCGCCCGCACGGTGTTTATCCCCGTCTTCGGCCGCGCTTCCGACCGCCGCGGGCGCAAACCATTCATCGTCGGGGGCATGCTGGGCTACGCCATTATCTCTCTGGCTTTCGTGGCGGCCAATAGCGTGCCCGCACTGATTGTATTGCGATTTTTCCAAGGGTTGGCCTCGGCCATGATGATGCCGGTGCTGCAGGCCTATGTCGGCGATATCACCCCTGAAGGCCGTGAAGGCTTCACCATGGGGCATTTCAACCTGGCCACGTTTGCGGGCCTCAGCCTGGGCCCCCTGATGGGTGGGGTCCTCAGCGATCACTGGAACATCGATGCAGCTTTTGTGATGATGGGCCTGCTGGCGCTCTTTGGCTTTCTGGCCTGCGCCCTGCTGCTGCCGCCCACCCGATCGGAGACGGCCCTGCGCCGGGGCATCCCCCCCATTGCCTGGCGTCGGCTGGTCCGTGATACCGGCATCCGCAGCCTCTTCGCCTTTCGTTTGGCCTACACGGCGGGAATTGGTGTGATCTGGGGGTTTTTGCCGATCTACGCCGATCAGCGTTTTGAGCCGGGCGCGGCCGCCATTGGCTTGCTGATCATGACCGGGGTTCTGGTCAGCGGCCTGCTGCACGTGCCGATGGGCTACCTGGCCGACCGGTTGAACAAGCCATTCATGGTCATGGGCGGCGGCCTTCTCGCCAGCGCCGCCCTGCTGGGTTTCACCTGGGCGGACAGCTTCGCCGAAATGCTCCTGGGAAGCGTGGCCTTTGGTATGGGGGGCGGGATCGCCATGCCGGCCCTGATGGGAATGGCCGTCCAGAAAGGTGTGCATGTCGACGCCATGGGCTCGGTCATGTCTCTGCTGACCATGGCCCACAGCCTCGGCATGCTCACGGGGGCCCTGTTGGCCGGCATAGCCATGGACTGGTTCGAACTGACCTGGGCATTCCCTGTGGGTGCCTTGATCATGCTTGGCGGGATCGCGGCCTTCCGGTACTGGCACACAGACGCCCCGGCACCCGCTGGCGAGGCCGCTCCACTGGATTGACATCAAAGGAATTTGCGTTAGATTTAAGCATCAATTCTCGGGGCCAATCGAATAACATATGATGCCGGGAAGGGTGACGTGCCAAACGCTTAACGGAACGCACCACCGATGTCTAAAATATATCCAACGATTCCAGACAGCGGCTGAATGTCAAGGCGCTGTTTTCTTGTGTTTGGGGTCTCAAAACCTTTTAGCAGTCATCGGAATTGCGCATGAGCAACAAACGCGATTATTATGACGTTCTTGGCGTCGGCCGCGAGGCCAGTGACGCCGATCTTAAGAAGGCCTACCGCAAGCTGGCCCTACAGTTCCATCCCGATCGCAACCCCGGGGACCAAGCCGCTGAAAACAAGTTCAAGGAAGCCGCCGAAGCTTACGACGTGCTATCGGACGCCCAAAAACGCCGCATCTACGATCAATACGGTCATCAGGGGCTGGAAGGCCAGGGTTTTTCCGGTTTCAGCGGCTTCGAGGATATTTTTTCGAGTTTCGGGGATATTTTCGAGGATTTTTTTGGATTCGGCACCGGCCGTCGTTCGCGCAGCCGCACCCAGCGCGGCGCCGACCTGCGCTACGACCTTCAGTTAAGCTTCATGGATGCCGCCTTCGGCACGGAAACCGAAATCCATCTCGAAAAACTCGATATCTGCGTTGATTGTTCAGGCAACGGCTGTGCGCCGGGCACCCAGCCTGAAGTCTGCAGCTACTGCGGTGGCAGCGGTCAGGTTTCACGCAGCCAGGGCTTTTTCACCGTACGGACCACCTGCCCCCACTGCCGCGGCAACGGACAGATGATTACCAACCCCTGTGCGGCTTGTCGCGGTACGGGCCAAATCCAGACCAGCAAAACCGTCTCCGTCAAAATCCCCGCCGGAGTCGACACCGGCTCGCGCCTGCGCCTCACCGGTGAAGGTGAGGCCGGCCGCAATGGGGGACCGCGCGGTGACCTCTATGTATTTATCCACGTCGAAGCCCACGATTTTTTCGAGCGCGACAACACCAACATCATCTGCCGTATACCCATATCCTTCATTCAAGCGACCCTGGGAGCGACCATCAAGGTTCCGACCCTGGATGACGAACGCAAGCTCAAGATCCCCAAGGGCACGCAGTACGGCGATGTTTTCCGTTTCGAAGGCGAGGGCATTCCCTCGCTGCGCAGCGGCCGCCGCGGTGACCAGATCATCCAGGTGATCATCAAAACCCCGACGGGCATCAGCAAAAAACAGGAAACGCTCCTCAAAGAATTTGAGAAACTGGAATCGAACAAGCTGTCCAGCAAGCTGAAAAACATACTAAAGAGCGAGTCCGCCCGGGCTTGACCAGAGATCGTTTTGACACCCGAACCCGACCGGCGCGATGCCGGTGGCAAAATCGATAGGAGCGTGCCGCATGTTTGAACTGCGAGTCGTGACGGGATTCGCGGCCGCCCATCGCTTGACGATGGTCGGTGAAAAGTGCGAGAACCTCCATGGGCACAACTGGAAGGTAGAAGTCTACATCCAGGGTCATAAGCTCGACGAGGGCGGGGTGCTCGTTGATTTCGGGATCATTAAAACCCACGTGCGCGATCTCATGAAAACGCTGGATCACAAATTTTTGAACGACCTCGATTATTTCCAGAACGGCACGCCACCATCCTCGGAGAACATCGCCCGCTATGTGGCCGATGGCCTCAACACCCGCCTGGACCGACCGGATGTCAAGGTATCCCGGGTCACCGCCTGGGAGTCGGACAACGCTGCGGCCACCTATTTCCCTGTCTAGCCCCCGGGCAGGCTTCGGCCTGTCCCCGACGCCCCCCGCGCAACCCGACCCTCACAGCGGGTGCAATCAACGCGCCCCCTCTTAAAAACCGCTGCCGCTTCTTTTCTCGTGGTGAAGATGTCATGGTCGACAATCCGACAAACCAAGGGTTTGTAAGCCGGTCTTGCCTGCGAGACGGCCGGTGGCCTGCTGGTCGATGTCGATCTGCCGCCGGGCACCTTCGGCCAGCCCGTTCAGACAAGCCAGGGTATTGGACGGCAGGGCCGAGCGCAGCCACTGGATGGGGTAACCATCGTCGTCGTGGGTCGGTTTGATCATGATGAAATAAAATTCACGCGGTCTGGGTGCTGGCGACATATTGATTCCTGCTGGGCCGCGTCAAGGGTCCAGACCGCATATCGTGCGTTGAGGCTCGTCGGATCTTGGGCCGACGTATTAAACCAAAATGTCTGCTTTTTCAGATTCGATTTGGTTTTGACAGTTCAAAGGCCGACTTTGCCGGCAAAATGGCAGGCCGCATGATGGCCGGGATTGATCTCCCGCAGGGCCGGTTCGTTGGTTGCGCACACGGATCTGGCAAACGCGCAGCGGGTGTGGAACCGGCAGCCGGGCGGCGGATCGATGGGGCTGGGCACGTCGCCTTTGAGAATAATGCGTTTTTGGCGGCGTGTGGGGTCCGGCATGGGGGAGGCGCTCAGCAGGGCCTGGGTATAAGGGTGCAGGGGCCGGGCGTAGATCGTATCGCTGTCGGCGATCTCGACGATCTTGCCCACGTACATGACGGCCACCCGGTCGCTGATGTGCTCCACCACGTGCAGGTCGTGCGAAATGAACAGGTAGGTCAGGCCGAATTCCTCCTGGAGATCCTTGAGGAGGTTCAGCACCTGGGCCTGGATCGAGACGTCCAGGGCCGACACGGCTTCGTCGCAGACCACCAGCTTGGGATTGAGTGCCAGGGCCCGGGCCACGCCGATACGCTGACGCTGGCCGCCCGAGAACATGTGGGGGTAGCGGCGCATGTGCTCCTGGCGCAGACCCACCACCCGCAAAAGCTCCAGCACGCGCGCATCCCTTTGCCGGCGGCTTTTCATCCCGTGGATCAGCAGGGGTTCGCCCACGATCGAGGCTACGGGCTTGCGGGGGTTGAGCGATGAAAACGGGTCCTGGAAGATGATCTGCATCTTTTTGCGCAGCGCGCGCTGTTTTTCAGCGTCGTAGGTCAGGATATTCTCGCCGTCGAACCAGACTTCGCCGGCCGTGGGTTCCTCCAGCCGCAGAATGGCCCGGCCGAAGGTGGACTTGCCGCAGCCGGATTCGCCCACCAATCCCAGGGTTTCGCCCGGCTTGATGCTCAGACTGACATCGTCCACGGCCTTGACCGCGGCGATTTCCTTGAGCATCACGCCGCCCTTGATGGGGTAGTATTTGACGAGCCCGCGCGCGTCGAGCAATGGTTGGGATTCAGGCATATTTGAGACACCGTGCCATATGATTGGGGCCGGCCGGATACATGTCGGGGTTGACTTGGCGGCAGTCGTCGAAGACGTCCGGGCAGCGGTCGCTGAACGTGCATCCCTGCGGCAGGTTGAACAGCGAGGGCACCGTGCCCTTGATGGTGCTCAGACGGCCCTCACCGGTCTTGTGGCCCAGAACCGGGATGGAGGCCATGAGCCCCACCGTGTAGGGATGCTTGGGCGCGCCGAACAGGGTCTGAACGTCGGCATACTCCACCATCTTGCCGGCATACATCACGGCCACGTGCTGGGCCATCTCGGCAATCACGCCCAGGTCGTGGGTGATGAACAGGATCGAAGCCCCGGTATCGCTCTTGAGCTCGTTCATCAGGTCCAGGATCTGGGCCTGGATGGTCACGTCCAGCGCTGTGGTGGGCTCGTCGGCAATCATCAGGCGCGGGGTGCAGGCCAGCGCCATGGCGATCATCACCCGCTGGCGCATACCGCCGCTCATCTGGTGCGGATAATCGTCCAGGCGGGTCTCCGGGGCCGGGATGCCCACCTTGGTGAACATTTCCACGGTGCGCTCCCGGGCGGCCTGGCGCGTGAGATTCTGGTGGAGGCGCATGACCTCGCCCACCTGGTCACCCACCGTGAAGACGGGGTTGAGCGACGTCATGGGCTCCTGGAAAATCATCGATATCCGGTTGCCCCGAATCTTGCGCATCTGGTCCTCGGGCAGTTCCACGAGGTTTTGGCCCTCGAATTCGATCCGGCCGCCCACGATCTTGCCCGGGGGATCGGGGATCAACTGGATGATGGAATGGGCCGTGACACTTTTACCGCACCCGGATTCCCCCACCAGCCCCAGGGTCTGCCCGGCCGGGATGGTCAGGCTGACGTCGTCGACGGCTTTGGCCACCTGACCCTTGACGTAGAAGTAGGTCTGGAGGTGGTCGATCTTGAGCAGAGGTTGAGCTTCCATAAAGCGCCGTTCGTTTGCGGGGATCAGTCGCGCAGCCGGGGGTCCAGGGCGTCGCGCAGGCCGTCGCCGAGCAGGTTGAAGCCCAGCACCGCCAGCAGGATGGCGATGCCCGGAAAAGTCATGACCCATGAGGCTCTCAGGATCAGGGCCCGGCTGCGGGCGATCATCCCGCCCCATTCCGGTGTGGGCGGCTGGGCGCCCAGGCCCAGAAAGCTCAGGGCGGCCGCGTCCAGGATGGCGGAGGCCATGCTCAGCGTGGTCTGGACGATCAGGGGCCCCAGGCAGTTGGGCAGGATGTTGATAAAAATAATCCGCATGTCCCGGGCGCCCACCGCGCGGGCGGCCATGACGTAGTCCTTTTCACACTCCTCCAACACGCTGCCGCGCACAATGCGGGCAAAGCGGGGCACGTAGGTGATGCCGATGGCCATCATGGCGTTCTGCAGGCTGGGTCCCAGATAGGCCACCACCACGATGGCCAGGAGCAGATAGGGAAAGGCCAGGATCATGTCCATGACCCGCATGATGAGGCTGTCCACGATGCCTTTGTAATATCCGGAAATGCAACCCAGAAGGGTGCCCAGGGTGAAGGCGATCCCCACGCTGACGATGGCCACGGTCAGGGACACCCGCGCCCCGTAGATGATGCGCGAAAGGGTGTCGCGGCCCAGCTCGTCCGTGCCGAGGATATGGTTCCAGGTGCCGGTTTCGTGCCAGACCGGGGGTTTGAGTTGATCGTAGAGCGAGGTCGCCACGGGATCGTGGGGGCTGAGCACCGGCGCCAGGATGGCCACCAGGATGAAGCCCGTGATGATGAACAGCCCGAGAATGGCGGTCTTGTTGCGCCACAGCTGGCCGAGCTGTTCGAAAAAGGGGTGCCGGTCGTATGGGTTGCTTGCGCTGCTCATGAAGACTCTTGGTCGCTTAAATGCATAGGCCTATTGGACGCTGATCCGCGGGTTGATGACCGCATAGAGCACGTCCACGCAAAGGTTGATGATTACGAACAGGGCGGCGATGAAGAGCGTGCCCCCCTGGATGACCATGTAGTCGCGCTGCATGACGGCGTCGTACATCCACTTGCCCACGCCGGGCCAGGCGAAGATGGTTTCGGTCAGTATGGCGCCGCCCAGGAGCACGCCGAACTGCAGGCCGATGGTGGTCACCACCGGGATCATGGCGTTGCGCAAAGCGTGCTTGAAGATGACCTTGAGCCGGGAGAGCCCCTTGGCCTTGGCGGTCTTGATGTAGTCCTGGCGCAGGACGTCCAGCATGGCCGAACGGGTCATGCGGGCCACGATGGCGGTGGGGATCGTGCTCAGGGTCACCGCCGGCATGATGATGTGCCAGACGGCGTCCTTGAAGGCCGGCCAGTTCCGGGTGAGGATCGCGTCCAGGATATAGAAATTGGTGATGATGTCGAGATCGACGTCGATGCTCAGCCGTCCGGAAAGCGGCAGCCATCCCAGGTTGAGGGAGAAGATCAGCATGAAAACCAGCCCCAGCCAGAAAATGGGCATGCTGACCCCGGCCAGGGCACCGAGCATGCTGACATAGTCGAAAACGGAGTACTGCTTGGTGGCCGAGATGATCCCCAGGATCATGCCGGCGAAACAGCTGATGAACAAGGCCACCAGCGCCAGTTCGATGGTGGCCGGAAAGCGCTGCTTGACCTCGGTCCAGACCTTCTGACGGGTCCAGATGGTCTCTCCTAGATCCCCCTTCATCAGGCGTCTGAGAAACAGCCCGTACTGGACGTGCAGGGGCTCGTTGAGCCCCAAATGCTCGCGCACCTCGTGCAGGGCTTTCTCGGTGGCCCGCTCGCCGAGCAGCAACTCGGCCGGATCGCCGGGCGTGGCGTGCAGCATCAGAAAGACGATCACCGTCACCCCCAGCAGGGTGGGGACCATGATCATCAAGCGGCGGATAATGTAGGCCAGCATCAAATGGACTCTGGTTGAGGTGGATGTGCCGGGCCCCGGGCCCCGAATGCGTAAATCCCGGGAAAGGAGGAGACGACGGCGGTACGGGACCGCCCCGTCTCCTCATGTCCCTTTTTCAGACTAAAGATCCAGATCGACGTTCTTGAGTCGAACCGAGCTGGTTGGATGCAGCTTGAAGTTCTTAACCGTTTTCTGGGCCGGCCAGATAACGGTGGAATGCGCCACCGCGATGGCCGGGGCCTCGTCATAAAAGATCTGCAGTGCTTCCTGGTAAATCGCGTCGCGCGCGGCTTGGTCGATGGTTTCACGTCCCCGTACCATCAGGTCGTGGTAGGCGTCGCTGATCCACTGGGTCCGGATGGAGGTGGAGGCTTTGCCGTCGAAGAGCACCGCCAGGAAGTTATCCGGGTCGCCGTTGTCGCCGGTCCATCCCAGTTGGAAAAGGTCCATGTCGTCGGGCTGCTCGCGCTGGCGTTTCAGATAGGTGCCCCACTCGAAGGTGACCACTTTGGCCTTGATACCCACCTGCGCCAGGTCGGCCGCCATGGCCTCGCCGATCTTGACCCCGTCCGGGTTGTAGGGACGCGGCACCGGCATGGACCACAGGGTGATTTCGCCCAGGCCCTCGCCTTCAGGGAAGCCGGCTTTCTGGAGGTAGTCCTTGGCCATGGCCGGGTCGTATTCGACCATGGGAACATTTTTATTGTAGCCCCACAGGGTCGGCGGGATCGGATTGCGGGCCACCTGGCCCATGCCCTGGTAGAGGTTGTCCACGATGGCCTCGCGGTTGATGGCGTGGCGGATGGCCTTGCGCAGATCGACGTTGCTCTTCCAAGGCTCCTTGGTGTGGTTGAAGGACAGATAGCCGATGTTCATGCCCGGCTGGGTGGGCAGGATCAGATTTTCATCCTGCTTGGCCAGGGCGATGTCCTGGGGGTTGGGGAACTGGCAGATGTGGATGTTGCCGGTCTTGAGCTCCAGAAAGCGGACCGAGTTTTCGGGAATCGAGCGGAAAATCACCTTGTCCAGATAGGGGCCGGCATTTGTATCCCAGTAGTCGGTATTTTTTTCGAGGACGATCCGGTCGTCCTTGACCCACTGAGCAAACTTGAACGGACCCGTGCCCACCGGGTTGCGCAGGAATTCCTTGGGGTTTTTAAGAAAGGCGGTGGGGCTGATGATATCGGCGAAATCCATGCCCAGATTGGCCAGGAAAGGCGCATTGACCTTTTTCAGCTTGAAGACCACGGTATGTTCGTCCACGGCCTCGATGCTTCCCACGATGTCGTCCATCTCCATGGAAACCCAGTACTCGGGCGGCCTTTCCTGGGCCGGGATCTCGTAGCCCTGGCCCATAAATTTGACGTTGCGCTCCTTCATCATGCGACCGAGGGAGAAGACCACGGCATTGGCGTCCAGCTTGGTGCCGTCGTGGAACATGACCCCTTTGCGCAGGTTGAAGGTATAGGTCTTACCGTCTTCGGAAATGTCCCAGGACTCGGCCAATCCGGGCTCCAGCGCCGTGGATTCGTCCGCGTAGAAGACCAGGGCTTCGAAAATATTGTCGCAGACCATAAAGGAGTTGCCATCGGTTTCGTAGGCCGGGTCGAGGCCCACACTGTCACCACCGCGGCCGAAGACCAGTATTTTTTCCATCGCCGCTTGGGTGGCTTCTTCTTTTTCGACGGCCGGCTGAGCGGGGGCCTCAGCTTTTTCTTCCTCTTTCTGGCCGCAGCTGGTGGTAAGAAAGATCATCAGGAGTAAAACCAGGCCGGTGACACTCAAGCGAAACAGGTTCTTTGATGCTTTCATGTTCCCTCCTTAATATAGCTTAAGGTTCTAAATTATTGGGTCTGTTGGCCGTCGTGGTGCGCTGCCCCTAAACCCAAATCAGAAGTTTCAGGGCGCGGATGTCGATCGATTAATATGTTGCGCCCCCAGCCGAAAGCATATGGGGGTAAAGGCAAATGGTGAATTGCGGTCGAAGATATGATAGAGACGTTAAACCATTATCTAACCTGAATGGAATTGTCAAAAGTTATCATGCCCATCCAAGCCGTTTACCACCGTGCGGCCTCCAGCCCACGGTCGATCATGGCCCTCCCCGTTATCATGATCCTCATCTGCCTGGGGTGCGCCTCGATGAATCGTTTCGATCCGGATGTACTGAATGAATACGAATCCCAGAAACGGATCGTCCGGCAGGGGTTCATACGGGTGCCTGTCCCTGAGGGCGAATGGGCATCGGTATTTTTCGGCTACGACCGCAACCGGGATTACAACGCCCAGGCGTCGCGCGGGAAGGGGCGGGGGATTGACCTGGTCGAATACAAGCGTTTGCGGCCCGATGGGCACTGGGAGTTCCCCCCCTTTCTGATCCTCGTGGATGCCGACTTCGATGGCTTTGTCGATTGGGTCTGCCTGGATCATGACCGGGATCAACAGCTTGATGACGTCTATGCCCCCGATTCAGTCGCGATCCACTTTGACCGAATCGATTTCAACCAATTCAAACCATTTGCGGGACAACCCGCGGAGCAATAACCCTCGCGGTCAGCGCTCGCCCGGATCACATGCCCAGGAAGCGATCGAGATAGCGATAGAGTTGCACGACGCTGTCCAGTTCGACATGTTCGTCGTCGGTATGCTGGCTCATGTTGCCGTTGGCGCCCCAGACGATGCCGGGGATGCCGTTGGCCGCCAGGAAGCGGGCGTCACTGGCTCCGTGCTCAGGGCCCCATTCGGCCTCAGGCACGATTTCTTTCAGCCGGTCCATGTGGGGCGAGCGGCCGGCATGGAAAACGGGGTCAAGGGTCAAGATTTCCACCTCGCCTTGCAGCGCGCCGCGCAACTTGGCCACCAGGTCGTCGGGATCGTCCGCTTCGGTGTAACGGATATCGAAAATCGCCTCGGCCCGATCCGGCACCCGGTTGACGGAATCGCCCGCCTTGACGACGCTCCAGTTCAGGGTGCGGTGCCAGTGGCCGGGCGCATCGACCTGAAAATACTTGCGCAGGACACCGTAGTCACGGATGAGGGCCTCGATGGCGTTCTCCCCCAGCCAGGGGCGGGCGCCGTGCGCGGAACGGCCGCGGCTGGTCAGTTTGAGGCGCAGAATACCTTTTTCCTTGATAATGATCTTGTCCAGGCGCCCCCCATCGAGAGCGATGGCGAAATCGGCATCCAGACGGGCCAATGCCGGGCGGGCCCCGTTCTTGCCGCCGACCTCTTCATCCCCGGTAATCAGCAGGCCGAAATTCAAATCCCGCTGGGAGCGGCCCGCGGCCCGCAGCCGCTCGAGGTGGTCGTGCAATAGCAGCAGGGACAGCGCCACGGCATATTTGTCGTCGATAGCGCCGCGACCGTAAAGCCGGCCGTCATGCCGGCGGGGCTTGAACAGGGCTGGCGGCGCTTCCACCACATCGATATGGGACATGAGCAGGATCGACGTGCGGTCGGGTTCGGGAAGGGCGGTGATGGTGGGAACGCCGTTGTGAATCTGCTTGCTGCAGGCAATCCGGTGCGCTTCGAGCCAATCGACAACCACATTCGCACAACGATCGATTTCCAGCGGCCGGCTGTAGGTTGAAGGGATTTCGACAAGGCGTGACAGAAGATCGACAAGTTTTTCCATGGGCATCAATGTATCCTTATCGGTGCCCAAAAAACCAGACCTTTTTTCACCTCGGGGAAGCTCCGGGCGCGTGTCCGTTCTTGAAAGGTATTGGATGAATATCGATGACATACGATTGGTTACGACGAAACGGCCGGGTTTCGAAGCGGTCAATGGCAAGAAAATGGGTTGACTTGCCATCCTAATTGTGGAATTCAGCCGTTTGATTTTGATTTAGCTAAGCGTGTGAGGCCGGCCTGCCGCAGTGTACCGGTAGTGTCGGCGTGTTGCTATTTGGAGGCGACAACTTTCGATGGCAAATACCAAACCGGACAACACCGTCGACTACCAGGCGTTTTCACCTTTCAAACCTTTCGAGCCACCAACGCCGCCCGAGAAATCCCCCCTGCCATACGTTTTTACCTTTTGCGTTTGCATGATCACCTGGCTGGTGCTTTCGGGCAAATTCGACTTCTTTCACATCGCCCTGGGCATCGTCTCCAGCGCCATCGTCACCGCCACCTCGGGCGACATGCTCCTCAAAGCGCGGCGGATCGCGGGGCTGCCCGGCGCCTGGCTCAGGTTCATCGCTTACGTGCCCTGGCTTCTGTTTGAGATTTTCCGGGCCAACATGCACGTGATGCGCCTCGTTTTCCATCCGCGCATGATGGATCTCATCGACCCCCGCATGATTCGTTTTCAGACCCGGCTGGACAACGAAATGGCCCGTTTCATTTTCGCCAATTCGATCACCCTGACCCCGGGTACGATCACGGTTTATGTATCGATCTTAGGCAAATACACCGTCCACGCGATCGACAGGGCCTCGGGCCAGGGCCTGCCCGGTGAAATGGAAGACCGGGTGGGCGCCATTGTGGGTGAATGATCCATGCAGTCTATTTTTCTATATGCCGGCGTTTTTTTGGCCTGTATCATGGTCCTTTCCCTTTACCGGGCCGTGTTCGGCCCCACCGTCCTCGATCGTCTCATCGGCGTCAATGCCATCGGCAGCAAGACGACGACGCTCTTGATTCTAATCGGACTGATTTACGAGCGCGTCGATATGTTTGTGGACATCGCGCTGGCCTACGCCACGCTCAACTTTATCGCCGTCCTGGCGGCGTCGCGCTATTTCCAGAAGAAGAAGGGGCTCTACGACGAGGCCGAAGGGCGCTGAGACGACCACCCCCAACGGTGCCATGCCCTTCGAAAAGGCCAAACAGGCTCTGATGAGGATAATAATATGAGTGTGCTCGACATTGTTGCCACGGCCATGATCGCCATGGGTCTCTTTTTCTTTCTGGGCGGCGCCATCGGCATCCTGCGCTTTCCGGATTTTTATTCGCGCCTGCACCCGGCCGGCAAACTGGACACCATGGGACAGTTCGCCGCCATGATCGGGATGGCGATTTACCTTCTAAACGACCTGAGTCTGGGTTCGGTGCTGACCGCGCTCAAGATTCTGTTGATCGTGGTCTTTGTCTTCATCACCAGCCCCACGGCCACCCACGCCATCGTGGATGCCGGTGTGCGTGCCGGCCTGGCCCCCTGGACCAAGGAATCACGGGAGGGGCGACGATGATCTGGCCGGTCGATCTCATCATCATGCTCCTTGTCATGATCTGCGGCATCGGGGCCATCATGGTGCGTGACCTGCTCGGGGCCGCCATCCTTTTCGGGGCCTACAGTTTTCTGATGTGTTTGGTTTACGCCATCATGGGGGCTGTGGACGTGGCCTTCACCGAAGCCTCGGTGGGGGCCGGCGTCAGCGCCGTCTTCTTTGTCGCGGCTGTTTTTCACACCTCCCGGAGGACCAAGGATTGAGAGCCTTCGCCCTGATCACGGTTTTGATGGTGGGGGGACTGCTTTTCTACGGCCTCCCCGATTTTCCCGATTGGGGCGATCCGGCGTCGCCGGCCAGCACCCATCTTTCCCCCTTCTACATCGAGCAGGGCGCGGCGGACACCCACGCCCCCAATGTCGTCACCGCCGTTCTGGCCTACTACCGGGGTTATGATACGATGTTCGAGGCCGCGGTGATCTTCTCCGCCGGCCTGGCCTGTTTCTTCCTGCTGCGCACTTTCCGGCAGAAATCGATTGAAACGCGCCTCTACCGGCACCTTCCCACTGGGGTCACCCTGCGCATTGAAGAGGGCGGCAAGACGCCCGAGGGCTCGGACGAGTTCGAACCGATCGACTCGCACTGGGTCCCCTACGATATGATTATCAACCTTACCTGCCGTCTGATCGTGCCTTTTGTTCAGCTTTTCGCGCTTTATGTCATCGCCCATGGCCACTACAGCCCCGGCGGCGGATTTCAAGGCGGCGTTCTCTTCGGAGCGGCCATCATCCTCTACGCCATCTCCACCGATCTGCGCACGGCCTTCAAGCGCCTGCAGGAAAAGGCCGTCATGCTCCTTAGCGCGCTCGGGGTGTTGATCTATGCCGGCACCGGCGTCGTGTGCCTCGTTTTGGGCGGGAATTTCCTGGACTACAGTTTTCTGGCGGGGATACTGGGCGTCGACGCCGTCATGGCCCGCTCCCACGGTATTCTGATCATCGAAATTGGTGTCGGGCTGGCGGTCATGGCCGTCATGGTGATGCTCTATTACAACCTCTCATCGGCCGGCCGACACGACGAAGGGCTTTGATGACATGGAAGCCATCCTTTCCAGTTTTCTGACCAAATACAACTACTGGGTGTTCATCGGCCTGGTGATGATCGGCCTCTACGCCCTGATCGCCAAACGCAACCTGGTCAAAAAAATCATTGGCATGAACATCGCCCAGACCGCCGTCATTCTGTTTTATGTCTCCATCGGCGCCAAGCAGGGCAGCACGATCCCGATCCTCGATAGCAGCCACGGCCATGACG
>JASJCV010000028.1 GCA_030065275.1 Desulfobacterales bacterium
CACACCATCGTGGGGGCCGGGGCAACCAGCGGTGGATCCATGGACGCCTCCAACATTCTGAAGCCGGTGCTCACCACCGGGGAGTTGCGCTGCATCGGATCCAGCACGTACGAAGAATACAAAAACCATTTTGAAAAGGATCGCGCCCTTTCCCGGCGTTTTGAGAAAATCGAAATCCACGAACCCAGTGTGGGACAGACCGTACGCATCCTGAAGGGGTTGAAGTCTCGCTACGAGGAGCACCATCAGATCGTATACACCGATACCGCCCTGAAGGCTGCGGCCGAGCTTTCCTCCAAATACGTCAACGATCGATTCCTGCCCGACAAGGCCATCGACGTCATCGACGAGGCGGGCGCTTTCGTGCGCCTGACGGGTTCCTCCCGGCGGACCAAGATCAATCCGGCGGATATCGAGAAAATCGTCGCCAAGATGGCCAAAATCCCGACCCAGAGTGTTTCCACTTCCGATAAAACCAAACTCGAAACACTGGATGATCGTCTCAAGGGGGTTGTTTTCGGCCAGGATGACGCCATTACCTCCCTGGTGACCTCTATCAAGCGCTCGCGTGCGGGGTTGGGAATGCCTGGCAAGCCGGTGGGATCGTTTCTTTTCACCGGGCCGACCGGCGTGGGCAAGACCGAAGTGGCGCTCCAGCTTTCTCGCATGCTGGATATCGAATTCCTGCGGTTCGACATGAGTGAATACATGGAAAAGCATGCCGTGGCGCGCCTTATCGGGGCACCGCCGGGCTATGTCGGTTTCGACCAGGGTGGCCTCCTGACCGACGGCATCCGCAAACACCCCCACAGCCTGCTCTTGATCGACGAAATTGAAAAGGCGCATCCGGATATTTACAACATCCTCCTGCAGGTCATGGATCACGCCACCCTGACGGACAACAATGGCAAGAAAGCCGATTTCCGCAATGTGATCGTGGTGATGACATCCAATGCCGGCACCCGCGAAATGAGCACCTCGGCCATCGGATTCGGCGACAAGCGCAAAGACACCGAAGCCAAGGGACAGCAGGCCATCGAACGCTATTTCAGTCCCGAGTTCCGCAACCGTCTGGACGGTATCATTCAATTCAACGCCCTGTCGGTGGCGATCATGGAGCTGATCGTCGACAAGTTCGTGAACGAACTCAACGAGCAAATGGCGGGCAAAAAGGTTTTCATCAACATCTCCGACCGGCTGCGCAACTGGCTGGCGCGCGAAGGCTACGACCCCAAATACGGCGCCCGACCGCTGGGGCGGGTTATCCAGAAGGAAATCAAGGACCCCCTGGCGGATGAGATCTTATTCGGAAAGCTGGTCAAGGGCGGCGTGGTGTTCGTGGATCGGAACGATGCCGGACTGACCTTCAAGATGGACTGACCGCTGTGACGCGATAGCGCGACCCTATCATCCATGCCCGTATTTCGCCTGACCAGCGAACTGACCTTTCCTCCGCCGCATCTGGCCATCCGCGAAGGGCTTCTGGCCGTGGGCGGCGACCTTTCCATCGACCGACTGGCCCTGGCCTACGGCCAGGGCATCTTTCCCTGGTATGCCGAAGACGACCCCATTTTGTGGTGGTCGCCCGACCCGCGTCTGGTGCTTTTTCCGCATGAATTACATGTTTCCCGATCGCTGCGGCGGCTGATAAACAAAGGCCGCCTCAGCTTCACCCTGGATCGGGCGTTCGGGGAAGTCATCCGGGGGTGTGCGGCCGCGCGCGGCGAAAATCATCCGGGCACCTGGATCGTTCCCGAGATGATCAGCGCCTACGAGCGACTTTACGGGGCGGGATTGGCGCATTCGGTGGAGGCCTGGCGCGGGGATGAGCTGGCCGGCGGGCTTTACGGCGTTTCGCTGGGTCGTACCTTCTATGGCGAATCCATGTTTACGCGGGTCAGCAACGCGTCGAAAGCGGCCTTGGTCGTCCTGGTTCAGCACCTTCAACAGACGGGTTTCGACCTGATCGATTGCCAGGTCACCACACCGCATCTCAAGCAGTTCGGCGCACGCGAGATCCCGCGTGCCCATTTTTTGCGGACACTGCGGCGTTCGCTGCGGCAGCGTACCCTGCGAGGGCGCTGGGATTTCATTCCAGGGGGCGGCATCCGCCTGGCGTGAAGATCGGACGCGGGGTGCGCTCCAGACGGGCACGCGCAACCGTCCGGCACAGCGCAGCGACCCGGTCAATATCTTTACGGCCGGGTTCACGTTCGACGCCGGAGCTTACATCGACGGCATCCGGCCGGGCGTCCGCAATGGCTGCGGCGGCATTGTCCGGATTCAGGCCACCGGCCAGGACGACCGGGAGATCCATGGCGAGCGACGCCGCCGCCGACCAGTTCCAGGCCAGTGCATTCCCGCCGGGCAAAGGCCCTCCGACGCACTCCACCAGGTAGGCGCTGGCCGCGGCATAACGACCGGCGGCCGTAAAGTCAGGCTGTCCGTTGAAGAACAGGGCCTTGATCACCATGAGGCCGCTGGCTTCCAGTCGTTTGACGAGAAGCGGTGTTTCCTGCCCATGCAATTGAACCGCCCGCAGCCCCGCGGTCACTGCGATCGACATGACGCGATCATAGGTTGGGTTGACGAAAACACCCACCGGACAGACCCTGTCCGGCAGCACCCCGGTGATTCGGGCGGCGGCCGCGGCGTTCAGGCTGCGTGGGCTCGGCGGGTAGAAGACCAGACCGATGGCGTCGGCCCCGGCTGCGGCGCAGGCTTCGGCCTCGTCGGTCCGCGTCAGTCCGCAGATTTTGATCTGGGGGGATGATCTGGGGGCCGATTCAGGCGGCATGATGAACGCTTCTCCCCGTGTTGTCCATTTTTGGTCCGACCGTGTGCGTCCGTTCAGGCGTCCGGATCGCTGGCCTGGATCATCGCCCGCAGGGCGCCTGCCGGATCTTCGGCCCGCACCAGGGTCTCGCCGATCAGGAAATTGAAGATACCGCATGCGAGATTGCGGCGAATGTCGGCGGGCCCCGCGATACCGCTGGCCGCTATCGGAATCTGCGCGGGGTCAAGATCCTGAACCATCGCCATGGCCGTTTGCAGATCCGTCTCGAAGGTCGACAGATTGCGGTTGTTGATTCCGACCAGAGGGGCCCGGGCGGCCCGCGCCATCTCTAAATCTTCGTGGCTGTGGATTTCAACCAGCGTGTCCAGTCCCAATTCGCGGCACAGCCCCATGAGATCCTCAAGCTGCTGAAGAGAAAGGATCCGGCAGATCAGCAGCACCGCGTCGGCGCCCATCACCGCCGATTCGTACACCTGATAGGGATCGATCAGGAAATCCTTGCGCAGCACCGGCAGCGGGGCCGCCTCCCGGGCGGCTTGAAGATCATGCGCGGAGCCCTGGAAGAAGTTGCGGTCCGTCAAAACGGAGAGGGCCGCGGCGCCGCCGGCGTGGTAGGCGCCAGCGGTCCGTGCGGCGTCCAGGTCGGCGCAGAGCAGGCCCTTGGATGGGGAGGCCCGTTTGATTTCCGCAATGATGTTGACCCCTCCGGGGCCCGGATCTTCCAGCATCCGGAAAAACCCGCGGCGGGTGTCGGCGTCCGCGGCCTGCGCGCGCAGGGCGGAGAGGGGCCGGCGGCGGGCGGCCGACGCAATTTCTTCCTTTTTGTGGGCCACGATGCGAGACAGGATGTCCATGCCAATGCTCCTGCTTAATCCGGTGCGTTTTCCCGGGTGAATTCAACCAGTGCCTCCAACCTGGCTTTGGCGGAACCATCGTCGATGGCCTTGCGGGCCAGGTCGATACCGTCCTCGAATCTATCGGCCGCCCCCGCAGCCACCAGCGCCGCGGCGGCATTCAACAGCACCACGTTGCGACGCGGTCCTTTTTCGCCCGCCAGAACGGCGTTGGTGATGGCGGCATTGGCGGCGGGGTCTCCACCGGCCAGGTCCTCGGCGCGGGCCAACTCGCCGAAATAGGTGCTGGGGTCCAGGTTGAAGGTTCGTACCTGACCGTCCTTGAGTTCCGAGACGCGGGTCGGCGCACAGATGGTGATTTCATCCAGCCCGTCATGACCATGGACCACGTAGGCTTGGCGGGAGCCCAGCAGGCGCAGGGTCTGGGCGAACATTTCGGTCAGCTCGGGAGCGTAGACGCCAATGAGCTGGCAGTTGGCACCGGCCGGGTTGGTGAGTGGGCCGAGCATGTTGAAAATGCTTCGCAGGCCGACCTCGGTGCGCGCCTTGGCGGCATGGCGCATGGCGCTGTGGTAGAGCGGGGCAAACAGAAAGCCGATGCCGATCTCGCCCACGGCCTCCTCCACCAGTTCGGGGTCGAGGTCGAGGCGCACCCCCAGCGACTCAAGGACGTCCGCGCTGCCGCATTTGCTCGAAACCGAGCGGTTGCCGTGCTTGGCGACGGTGACCCCGCAGCCGGCCACAACAAAGGCCGTCGTCGTGGAGATGTTGAACGTGCTCAGGCCGTCACCGCCCGTACCGCAAGTGTCCACCACCGTGCTGGCGGCACACTGGATGCGGTAGGCCTTGCGGCGCATCGCCGTGGCGGCGCCCGCAAGTTCCTCCTCGGTTTCGCCCTTGGTGGCCAGGGCCGCCATGAACGCCCCGACCTGCGCATCCGTGATCTGGCCGGAAAAAATTTCGCTCAGCATGTCGGCCATCTGTTTTTCGTCCAGGTGTTCACCCGCCACAATCTGTTGAAGATAGTCTCGGAACATGGAAATCGGCCTCCTGTCTTGATCTTTGATGGGCGTTGGCGGATCGATCGCTTCGCGGACGGCGACGCCTACGCCGGCGCGTAGTGTTTTATAAAATTGCGTAAAAGCCGCTTGCCCACCGTGGTCATGATGGATTCGGGGTGAAACTGAAGCCCCTCGGTGGGGTGCTCCCGATGGCGCAGGCCCATAATTTCTCCGTCGTCGGAATCGGCCGAGACTTCGAGGCAGTCGGGAAGCGCCTCCCGCGATACGGCCAGCGAATGGTACCGCATGGCGGCAAACGGCTGTTTGATGCCCTTGAAAATGGTTCGTCCGTCCGTGGTGACGTCGGATGTCTTGCCATGCTTAAGGTGCCTGGCCGCCACGATCCGCCCGCCGAAAGCGGCCGCAATGGCCTGATGGCCCAGACATACGCCCAACAGAGGGATTCGGCCGGAAAAGGTCTTGATGGCCGCCATGGACACGCCGGCGTCCTCGGGCCGTCCGGGGCCCGGGGAGATCACGATCCCGCGGGGGGCCATCCGGACGATGTCCTCGATACTCAGGACGTTGTTGCGGGCCACAACCACCTCGCTGCCCAACTGTCGCAGGTATTGGACCAAGTTGTAGGTGAAGGAATCGAAGTTATCGATCATGAGAATCATGGCACGCTCTCCTCTTAGCGATTCGGTCCGAGCATGTCCAGCGCGCGCTCCATGGCGCCGGCCTTGTTCACGGTTTCGGTATGCTCGCGCTCGGGGTCGCTGTCCGCCACGATACCCGCCCCGGCCCGCACGGTCAAACGGCCGTCCTCGATCGTGGCGGTGCGGATGGTAATGGCCATATCCATGTTACCGCTGAAGGACACGTAGCCGACCGCCCCGCCGTAGGGTCCGCGGGGTTCGTGCTCCATCTCGGCAATGATCTCCATGGCCCGGATCTTGGGCGCTCCCGAAAGCGTGCCGGCCGGAAAGGCGGCCGTCAGCAGGTCCCAGGCGTCGTATTCGGGCCGGAGATCGCAGGTGATATTGGAAACCAGGTGCATGACGTGGGAATAGCGCTCGATGACCATCAGATCAGTCACCTGGACGGTCCCGGTTTCGGCCACGCGCCCGAGGTCGTTGCGCCCCAAATCCACGAGCATGAGATGCTCGGCTTTCTCCTTTTCATCTTCCAACAATTCGCTGGCCAGGCTTCGATCTTCCTTGTCCGTGGCTCCCCGGGGGCGCGTTCCGGCGATGGGGCGCAGGGTGGCCACTCCGTTTTCGAGACGGACCATGGTCTCCGGGGATGACCCGATCATGGCCATTTGGCCCAGCTTGATGAAGTACAAGTACGGCGACGGGTTGATATAGCGCTGGGTGCGGTAGAGCGACCACAGGTCGGGGGGGTCATCGCAGGTAAAGGGTTGCGAAATCACGGCCTGGATAATGTCGCCGGCGCGGATATAGTCCTTTACGCGGCGCACGCTTGTTTCGAAATCCGCCGCCGGGTGGACCGGCGCGAGCGTGCAGCCGCAGGACGGTGCATCCGCCCCGTGCAGGCGGGTTTCCACCGCGGGCGTGGGAGTGGCGATCCTTTGCAGCAGCTCCTGGAGGCGGCTGGTGGCCTGCTCGTAGGCGGCTTCCGCCGTCCGCCCTGATTCCAGGTAGACAATGATCATCGCCGTCAGCGTGTGGCGGACATTGTCGAAAATGATCAGCTCGTCCGGAACGATGAAATGGGCCAGCGGTTTTTCCGGCGGCCACTGGTGGGGGATGGCTTCGATGAAGCTGACCGATTCGTAGGTCAGGTAGCCCACCATACCGCCCCAGAAACGCGGCAGGCCGGCAACACTGGCCGGCCGATAGTGCGACATGCGCGCCTTGAGCACCTCGAACGGACGCCCGCCGTGCGCAATGCGCTCCTCGCGGTCATTTTCGCGAATCGCGACGACATCCGGGAAGACACGGACGTGGCTGCGGGCCGATGTGCCTAAAAAGCTGTAGCGCCCCCAGCGCTCGCCGCCTTCGACGCTTTCGAACAGGAACAGATCAGGCTGCCAGCGGTAGAACTTCCCCAGGAGTGAAACCGGCGTTTCGGTGTCGGCCAGAATTTCGCAGGCGACGGGCAGGACATTGGCGCTGCGGCTGAGATTGACGAATGCGTCGCGCGTTGGAAATTGTTTGAGCAGCATGGGGTGAACCTCCTGAGAGTGATACCCGGGCCGTCAACCGGATCGCGGTTGAGATGCCGGCCCAATGAAAAAGGCCGTGGCGGTTTTGCATCCACGGCCTCAGAAACGAAAAAAACCGTGGGGTCTCGACTGAGCGGGCCACGGTCGCTGGGTTGAATTAGGGGGTTGATTGAGCGTTGCCGGTGGCGCACGTCAGGCTGAAAGCGGCCACCACCACCAGAGCAACAAAATTGGGTTTTTCGCTACCGACGTGCTCATCAAGCCATCCTCATTTGAAGCGTTCAGAAATTCGCACGCTTTTCAAACGGTGTCAAGCCCCAAATGAACGGCGATCCAAGTGCCAGCCGGATCTACTGGCCCGTGAATTCAAAGCTCATTTTGGTTTGAAAATCGAGAATACGTTTAAAAACTTCCTTGAGCATGGTCTGCTCCATGCGCGACAGCTTTTTGGGGTTGATGTAATTATCCGGCGGTGCATTCTCCTCGATGACCGCCGTAATCTGACGGATAAAGCGAAGCTGCATCAAGTAGCTGTACGATTTTGATATTTCTTCGTAGTCCTCGTCCGACAGATGGCCGCCCATGTGCAGATCGAAGAGCCGGGCCTGGGTGTTGGTTTCGGCAATGTGGTTTTTAAGCGCGTGGATGCGTGCAAAATCGACCACGGGCATCATGGCGCGCTTGATGTCGAAGCTGTTGCGGTGCTCACCTTTGGATTCGACGACGAAATTACGGAAGAATCCGATCGGCGGCTTGAAATGGAGGGCATTTTCGGTGAGGTGACGAAAAAAGCCGGACCAGCCGCTGAGGGAGTCGAAAAGATGGCGCCGCAGGTGTTCAATTAACTGCATTTCGCCGAAAGCCCCGCGAAAATCAAAAAAGATGCTGGAGTGAAGCAAGTCCTCCGGATCGGCCGTGTGGATCCATCCGGTGAATTTGTTGCACCAGACGCTGAAAGGCTGGCACCAGTCAGGGTTCATGGCCATTACCCCGCCTTTGCAGAAGGCGTACCCGGTCTCGTCCAGCCATGTGCAGACCGTCTCCCCCAAAGCGAGGAAATAGGGGCGGATTTCGGGCAAGGCCTCGTGGCTGACGTCCTGAAAGACGATGGCGTTGTCTTGGTCGGTCTTTAAGGTCTGCTCCCTGCGGCCTTCACTGCCCATGATCATGAACACGAAAGGTACGGGCGGCGGACCAATCTTCTCGATGGCCAATTCGATCAGTCGTTCAAGGATCGCATCCGCAATGGTGGAGATCAGACGGGTCACGTTTTCGGCCCGGGCACCAGAATTGATCAGGCTCTGAACGAGTCCCGGCAACTGCCGCTGTCTCTCGGCCAGCTCGTTTCTGGAAATGGCCGATTTGATTTCGCGGACCATGAAAAGGGGGGATTGGCCCTGGGCGGTCAAAAGATCGCGGCTGCTGACCGTGCCGATGACCTGGCCGCTGCCGTCGCGCACCGCCAGGTGCTTGAGATTGCGTTGCATCATCTCCATCATGGCCTCGAATACCGACATCTGGCTGGAAATACCGGCCAGCGGTGTGGACATGATGGTGCCGACCGGGGTCTGGTGGTCCAGGCCCTGGGCGATGATCCGGTTGCGAAGATCGGCATCGGTGACAATGCCGAGGTAGTCGCTGTTTTCATCCTGCACCAGGATCGAACTGCACCGGCGCCGACGCATGAACTCGGCCGCCTGCTGGGCCGGCAGCTTTTTTTGGCAGGCCAGAATATCGCGCGTCATCAACCGTTCGACCGAGATGTTAAAAATATGCAGGGTTTCGTCTTTGGGCAGGATCCGTCGGGCGAAAATTTCGGCATAGGAGCGATCAAGCATGCGTTTGCCGAACGTGTCGGTGAAAAACTCGGAGAATGCCGGGCAGCGCTTGCACAGATCGAGGAAGTCGGCGCGGGGCAGCGCGAAAAAATACGAATCCTCTTCCGCCTGCATGGTGCGGATGGAAATGTTGTTGTTGAGCAGCATGGAAATGCCGCCGTACGTGTCGCCCTCGCTGAGATAGCCTTTAAGCGTTTTCTGGCCCTGTTGCTCGTAGTAGAGTTCGGCCGCGCCTTTCTGAACGATGTAAAGGTAGGCGACCTGTGACTGGCCCTGGATGAACAGAACGGTGCCGGCCGTATGGTGGATCAGGGACAGCGCCGCGATCATGCGATCCAGATCTTCGGGCCTCAGAAACGAAAACGGAACGACCTGGCTCAGGAATTCCCTGGCACGATCGGTGACCAGAACGGAGGCGTAGGATTCATCCCGTTTGCGCTGCTCAAAGACCGCGGTAAAGAAGGCCTGGAAGTCCTTGTGCCGATCGCAGAGCTCCAGAAAAAGTTCGAAGGGGATGGCATGAAAAATACTGTCCTCTTCGGCCACAGCCGTGCGCACGGCGACGCCGGCATTCATCAGAATGGAAACACCGCCGTAGATTTCGCCTTTGACGAGGCGTCCGCCCAGCGTTTTCTCCCCCTCGCGTTCGTAGTAGAGTTCGATCGCCCCCTTGCGAATCAGCAGGATTCGGCCGATTTCAGTTTTGGACTGCTCCGCCACGAGCTGCCCTTCGGAAACCCTGATTTCGGTGGTGTTCTCCAAGAGCCGTTGGAGATCCTCCTCCGGCAGCCGGTTGAAGGGGGTGGTGCGCTTGTAGAGCGCCAGCGTTTTTTGGGAGAGGTCGATGGGCTTCGGCTTTTTCATGGTGTCATTCCGGTCGTGAAATCGAGGCGGGTGATCGCCTCAATGGCGGCTTGGCAGCAATCGTTCAATATTTCAGTCGGGCGTAATAGGTTTTTTCCGCCGCCTGCCGGGCCGTCTGCAGGGTATAGATGCCTTTTTTGGCCAGAAGCGGCAGCAGTTTCAAAAACATTTCGGCGGTGGCCAGGGCGTCGCCGATGGCCGTATGCCGCCCTGTGACGTCGATGCCGAGGCGTTGGGCAATCGTCATCAGGTTGTGGTTGTCCTGGGCGGGGTGGACCACGGCCGAAAGCAGCATGGTGTCAAGTACCGGGTTGATGAAACGGACACCGGTGGCCGTTTCCTTGATCTGCAGCATACGCATGTCGAAAGCTGCATTGTGGGCGACCATGATGGTGTTTTCGGCATATTTGTGAAATTGGGGCAGCACCGCTTCGATGGTGGGCTGGTCGGCCAGCATCTCGTCGCGAATGCCGTGGATCTGGACCGATTCCCAGCGCAGCGGCCTTTTCGGGTTGACCAATTGTTCGAAACGGTCGTTGCGCAGGAGGCGGTTGTTGACGATGCGCACCGCCCCGATGGATATGATTTCGTCCCCGCCGCGTGGGTCCAGGCCGGTGGTTTCCGTGTCGAAGACCGTATAGGTCAGCTCAGCCAGCGGGCGGTTGTCGATTTCCGGCAATTGACCGGGCTGGTTGAAGAGGTCGAAATCGTAAAACTCCGGCCGACTGTCCGGAATGATCGCCAGGTTGTGGGGCCGTTGCTTGGATACGGGTTTGAGGGCCGGCAAGGTCAGCCGGATGCCGGTCGTCTTGGAGGCCCCTTTCGCGGTATAAGGCCAGATTTCGGCCTGATGGTAGTGGATGACCTCCGCCAGGGTCAACGGCAGCCCCTGGTCTTTCAGACTCAACACCTTCTCCGCCCACAGGTCCACGGTTTCCATTCGCAGCGGGGGGCCCTCCCAGACGAGGTCAAAATGCACGTAGCCGTTCTGGCGCTCGACCCGGCAGCGGAAATCCTGCGTGCGAAATTCCTCATGGGCCTGATGCATCAGAAAAAGGATTGCCAGGGTAAATGAGTAGCTGTCGGTGCTGAGTTGCAGATCTTTCTCGTAGTGGTCACTGGTCAGACGCAGGTGCAGCAGATGCCGGGCCTTGACCGCGATTTTTTCCAGGATGGGGCCGGCGCGCATTTCCATCAGGGGCCATTGGGAACGGGGCTGCTCGATGCGCTCGGGCGCGTGTTGGCCGAGCAATTGGCTGATGCGCAGCGCCTCATTGTAGACGATGCGTGTAAACTCCTGGCGGGTATCGGCGGGGATGTCGGGAAATTCCATCATGGTTTCGGAGGCTGCCCGCACGCCGGCCACGCATGTCCGCAGTCCGCCGCTGAGCGAGCGCAGCAGGAGGTCGGCGCGCCCGTCGGTCTCCATTTGAGATGAGATGTCGTACAAGATTAAAATGAAGCCGCTGAACTGCCGCTGCTGGTTGAGCACGGGCACCATTTCGGCTTTGATATGACGGCCATCCGGTGCCAGCACGACGAAATAGGCCGCCGTGCTGTCCGACTGGCGCGAAAGTTTTTCGGAGATCTCGTCCCAGGCGTGGGAGATGAGGTTGCGGTCGATGACTTCGAACACGGAGCGGCCCAGGCCGAAAAAGGCAAACGGCAGCTGGCGCTGTCCGTTGGCGCCCGTGTCATCTTCAAACGTTTCTTCGCCCTGGCGGGTGAGAAACTTGTGGGCCTGACGGTTGTAGAACAGGATCTGCCCCTCGCGGTTGCAGATCAGCACACCTTCCGGCAGTTCGGACATGATCACGGCCAGAATGTTTTTTTCTTTTTCCACTTCGGCCTTGGCGGACTGCACCCGCTTGTCGACAGCGGCTTCAAAGGTTTCATGCCGCCCGGCCCATTCGTTGAGCTTGTCGATCAGCAGGTTGACCATCTTGCCGCCTTCGCGCTTGATGCGATGCCGGGGGTTGACCGTGTAGATCAACTCGATTTCCTCGGGAAGGCGATGGTGCGGCAGGATATAGCTGTGGAAGATGCCGTCGAGGGCGAATCCCACGGCCGTCAGCAAGACGATAATGGCCGTAAAGAAATAGATGAAATGGGTCTTGAGAATATCCAGGACGACGGTCTGTTGCATCGGGGTGAGCGCTTGCCAGACAAAAACGCCGATGCCGCCGAAGACCAGGATGGTCAGGAAAATCGAAACCCCGGCAAACCACCAGAATTTATTGGTCGGGTCCATCGTTCAATTCCAGCAGCTTGCGGACGTGATCCATGATCTCCGCATTGGCAAACGGCTTTTTGATGTAGCCGTCGGCCCCCAGCGCCATTCCCTTGGCAATATCGACGTCACGGATCATGGCGGAGACAAACACGATGCGCGTCGCGGACAGTTCCGGGTTTTCGCGGATCAGCTGGCAAAGTTCGAATCCGTCCGGGTTGGCGATCATGGCCTCCAGCAGGACAAGATCCGGTTTATACGCGGTCGCCAGTTGCAGCGCTTCGTTTCCGTTGGCGGCCACCCGCACTTCGTAACCGCTTTTTTCCATCAGGAATTTGAGGGGCACCGTGGTGCCGGTTTCGTGATCGGCAATTAAAATTTTACGGCGGGGGGGCGCAGCGGCATTGGGCTTGGTGGCGGCCATGGCGTGTCCCGTTGCGGTGTTCACGTTGGGGCCCGAACGCATCCGATCTCAGGCTCAGGAGGGACGGCAACGGCCTCAAGCGGTGGGCAGGCCCGGGATTCGGCGAGGCGGCCGCCCGGGCCGCTTCACCGAATCCACTCGTTTGCCTGGTGTGTCTATTCCGGATGGGTCGTTTGATACAAACTCCCCGCCGGGCGGCGCGGAAACGGGCCCGGTCAGTCAGGGGAGAGCGGGGCGGTGCACCGTCAGGTGCCCGGCCCCGCCGTGATGGTGGTTCTTTTCCCGGGTTAGCCGAACAGGCCGACGCCGAACGCCGTCACCCAAAGGATCGAGAAGCCAACCAGGATGATCATCCACATGTCTTCTTTTTTCATGAGTATGACTCCTTGTTCGATAGTTCCAAAATAAGGCGTTTAAGCTTCCTTGACAACCGTCATGGTTTCCACCTCGGCCCGCTGGATCTGGGTTTCATTGGTGGTGGCCATTTCAGCCTTGAAGCACAGGGCCCACATCATGACGATCCCCAGGATCCACCACACGATCTGCCAGGACCACAGGGTGGGGAAGCCGCCCACGGAGAAGGCCGTGTTGCCCCAGATACAGGCCGGCCCGATGGCGAAGAAGTACCATACCGGCACGGCGACCTTCATGATCTTGCGCCAGGCCTTGCCCGACTCGCTGGGCTCGTCGATGTCGTCCAGGAAGGCCCGGACTTCCTGCTGGCGCTTGAGGGTCTCCTCGTCGTCCTTGAGCCCGATGCCGCGGCAGATGAAGGCACACACGAAGGCCGAGAACAGGCCCCAGAAGGCGCAGTGCATGGACAGCGGGTTCGGATAGATCTTGTAGGTCACCGCCACGGCGATCATGCCGGCAAAGATGCCGACCACCGCACCGACGGCCGGGAAGCGGAAACCCCAGAGAACGGCGGCGAGCAGCAGGTACATCAGGAAGCCGAAGGCCGTGGCCAGGGCGCCCAGGATAACCAGAGCCGCCTTGGAGGTCAGCCCAACGGCCAGGGCCGCAACGGTCAGCACGGAAGCAAAGAGCCGGTTGACCCAGATCTGTTCGGCGTGGGACGCTTCCTGTTTCTTGATGTAGCGCCAGTAGACGTCACGCAGCAGGATGGAGCCGCCCGTGCCGATGTAGGGCGCGGCCGTGGAGTGGATCGCGGCGATGGCGCCCATGAAGACGACGCCCAGCATCACCGGAGGCAGGAACTGCAGCATGAGGGTCGGTACGACCGTGGCCTGGTTGACGTCGGCGAAGGCCGGATCGCCGGCCACCTGGAGCACCTTGGCCCCCATGCCCTGGAAGGCGGTGAAAAAGAACAGGGCGAAGCCGACCACGAAGGTGGACATGAAAGCCTGCTGCCAGGCCAAGGGTTTCGGGGACTTGATCCCGAATGTCCACATGGTGAAAGCCGGGGAGCTCTGGATGCCCATGAGAGCGAACATATAGGTCAGAATCATGACCGCTGTCCAGGCGCTCTCACCCGGTGCGCCGCCCAGGAAGTCGACCGTGTTAATGACCCGCGGCACCTCCAGGAACTTGGCATCGAGCGCATTGACCTGGGCGAAGAGCTTGCTGGCGCCGCCGAAGGAGCCCAGCACGTAGAAGCCCAGGATGATGATGCCGCCCACCAGGAGGACAAACTGGATGACCCCCACCCAGGTGGATGCCTTGAGTCCGCCGGTGCAGACGTAGAACCACACGATCAAGGCCAGAAAGATCGCGCCGTAGGCCGTGGGCACACCGGCGATGATGTGGAAGAGCGCGCCGGCCGCCATCAGCTGAACCGCAGAGTAGAAGATGGAGTAGAGCACGGCCACACAGACCACCAGCCAGCGCAGGGTTTCATTGTTGAAATAATAGGCGTACATGTCGCCCGGGGTGATGAACCCGTAGCGCTTGCCCATCAGCCAGGTGCGTTTCGAAAAGAACGTCCCGGTAATGGGGATGGTGAGGACGTAGAAGGATGCAAATGCATAGGCCAAGCCGTCACGCCAAATCAATCCGGGATGTCCGATAAACGTCCATCCGCTGAAAGAGGCGGCCGTGGCGGCGAGCAGGAATGCGAAAAAGGGAATCGAACGGCCTGCGATCGCGTACCCGGAGGAGGTCTTCTCGGTGAAATACCCTTTCAACCCCCAGTAAAAGCAGTACACAATGTACAGACCAAGAAATATATAGACCCAGGTTGTTCCGCTCATACCGTACCTCCAATGGTTTCCATATGCCACTTCCTGTGGACACTTGTCACCAGGCAATCGGCATAGCTTTAAAAGCCATAACGACTAAAGTCGGATCGTTCGTTCATCACCTCCTTTCACGATGCCGGGCCACTTTTACGACGCGCCCGTTGCGCGTCCAAGCGGGTGTTAACGGGTTGCCTTCGATCCCAACCAGCCGGGCGGCTCGAAGGTTGATCGTCTTCCCACGGCGGCGGCCTTGCGTTGCGGGCGGGCCGCCGGCCGCAGGAGGACAAACGTTTCAGGCTATTCCTGCACCTGTTTCCTGATCGTTTCCACGACATCCGGGTTGGCCAGCGTCATGACGTCGCCCACGTCGGTCTCGTTGGAGATCGAAGACAGAATCCGGCGCATGATCTTGCCCGAGCGGGTCTTGGGCATGTCGGGTACGATCCAGACCTTGCGCGGTTTGGCGATCGGGCCGATTTCCTTGACCAGGGCGTCCACGATTTTCTTAGCAATTTCGTCGCTGGCTTCGAAACCGGGTTTGAGGGCCACGTACATATCCGGCGTCACGCCCTTGATGTCGTCCTTCACCGGCACGACCGCGGATTCGGCCACCTCCTCCACCACCAGGGCGGCGGATTCAAGCTCCTTGGTGCCCAGGCGGTGGCCGGAGACGTTGATCACGTCGTCGATGCGCCCCAGGATGCGGAAATAACCGTCCGGAGCCTCGACCGCAGCGTCGCCGGTCAGATAGGGCCAGTCGCGCCAGTCCGTGCTCTTGGGGTCTTTGCAGTAGCGCGCGAAATAGGTGGACACGAAACGGTCGCGGTCGCCCCAGATGGTCTGGAACATGCCCGGCCAGGGGTTCTGGATGCAGATGTTGCCGGCCTTGCCCGCGCCCCGCGGCAGTTCCACGCCCTCGTCATCGAGGATGATCGGGTGGATGCCCGGCATGCCCTTGCCGGCGCTGCCCGGCTTCATCGGGGAGATGCCCGGCAGGGTGCTGGCCAGGAAGCCGCCGGTCTCGGTCTGCCACCAGGTGTCGACGATGGCGGCCTGCTCCTTGCCGACCGCCTTGTAGTACCATTTCCAGACTTCGGGCTCGATGGGCTCGCCCACCGTGGTCATGTGCTTGAACTTGTAGTTGTACTTGGCGGGTTCGTCCGGACCGATTTTGCGCAGGGCGCGGATGGCCGTGGGCGCGGTGTGGAAGATGTTGACGTCCAGGTCCTGGGCGATGCGCCAGGGCCGTCCCGGATCCGGGTAGTTGGGGATGCCCTCGTAAATGACCGTCGAGGCGCAGAGGGACAGCGGGCCGTAGACGATGTAGGAATGGCCCGTGATCCAGCCGATGTCGGCCATGCACCAGTAGACGTCCTCGGGATGGATGTCCTGGACGTATTTGGAGGTGCCGGTGACATAGGACAGGTAGCCGCCGGTGCCGTGCTGGCAGCCCTTGGGCTTACCGGTGGTGCCGCTGGTGTACATCAGGAAGAGCGGCTCTTCGGCGTTCATTCTTTCCGGCTCGACGCGGGCGCCGTAGAAAGCCTTGAGCTCGTCGTTGACGATGAAGTCCCGGCCGTCGACCATCGGGGTCTGGGCCGAGTATTTACCGGGATAGCGCTGCCAGATGAGCACCTTGTCCACCTTCTGGCCGTCTTCTTCGGCCTTTTCGCAGGCCTGATTCGACTTGATCTTGTGGTCCAGCAGTTTCCCGCCACGGTAGTAGGCATCCATGGTGATGAGGACGCGGCTGCCCGAGTCCACGATGCGGTCGGCGGCGGCGTTGCCGCTGAACCCGCCGAAGACCTGGGAGTGGATGACGCCGATGCGTGCCAAGGCCAGCATGGTGATGGGCAGCTCGGCGCTCATGGGCATGTGCAGGGTGCAACGGTCGCCGCGCTTCAGACCGGCAAAGTCCCGCAAAAGGGCCGCCATTTCATTCACCCGGACGAAGAGCTCCTGGTAGGTGATATGGTCGACACGCTCTTCCTCCAGTTCGGGGACGAAATGGATGGCCGTCTTGTTCTTGTTCTTGGCCAGGTGGCGGTCGATGCAGTTGTAGCTGGCGTTGAGTTTGCCTCCCTTGAACCACTTGTAGCAGGGCGCGTCGCTCGTATCGATGATCTCATCCCAGTACTCGTACCAGTCGAGCAGATCCGCGTATTCCTTGAAGCAGTTCGGGAAATTGTCCAGACTGAAGCGGTCGTAAATACCTTCATCCGTCATATTGGCCTGGGCGACGAAGTCCCGCGGCGGATAAAAATAGTCCTCCTCCTGCCAGTGAACAGCGATTTGAGCTTCCGAAGTTTCTGCTTGGCTCATACCCCACCCCCATTGGTTGAAAGTTAGTGATTAAGGACACGCGCAAGACAAAATCCGGTCGGCCGCCGCACGGCAGTTGCCTCGGGCAGACCGCTGCACGAGCGGCTTGCGGCGACGCACTGCCGCATGGTTCCACTTAACCAAAGCAAAAAGCCCCGCGGGGCTTTCCAAAACAGCTGAATCACCGACTTGAGTATCCGCGACATGGGCGGTTCAGGCGGGATGCTACATGCATGATACGATTGCCGGTAGGCTCGATCCGGTAAAACAGTGCTTGTTTTTTCCATTTGCTGGTTTCGAATCCGGTTGCGTCGGTCGATCGGAATAATCATATATAAAACAGTTGGTTGTATCCGTGTTTCAACAAGAGCCACATGAATGAGTGAAAATATGTAAAACTGAATACATTTACTGGATATAATTTGTCAAGTGAATTTTATTCATTAATTAATCATTTCTTGTCTCGCATGGACGGATAACCCGAGATGTCCAAAAACATTCGAAAATAATTTATATTGGCCGGTCAACCCAGAAAGAGGTCGATGGGGCAGGGAGATTGCCCGGACGATGAATGAAGGGGGCGTAAAAGTCAAAAAATTTTATTCATTATTTGATTTTTGTTAAATAGGTGGGTATCGTTCATGTGCCTTGGTTTTATCCTTTGGGTCATGATCCCAAAGGCTTACACGACGAGCAGGGCGTGGCCAGAAAATCGTGTGTTCCGGTTTATGGCACGCAGGCGGCTGTCAACCCATTCGGCTGCACGCGTCGTAAAAGGCCCGGGTCATCATCCCCTGACCTCCTCATTAAATGGGCTGACGCGCAGTGCGTCGTAATCCGTTGACTGTCGGTGCAAACCGGATCCGCATTACCGCCGCCTGTGTGGATTGCGGTCTCGACCAGATTTTTCTTAGACGATTGCCCCACGAGAGGTGATCCGTCCACAATGCCGAACCCAAACCCGACAGCCATCGGCTTGGCCCGAATCGCCGCGCGGCCGCCGGATCATTTTAGCGGGTTTCACGGAGCGGTATTCAGGCCGAGGGGCAAAAGTCCGTGCTTCATTTCACTCCCGAGGATGGCAGATATCAATTGCGCCATGATGATGAACCCTAATAACATTCCCCAACGCCCAGCGAGGTTGCCATGGCCGATCAGATTTCCCAGAAAATTATTCGTAGAGCGTATGTCAAAACCGTGGTGCGCAGGGTTTTCGCCTTCGTCATGTTGTGCGGCCTTATTTATGGAATGGCGGCGCTGATTTACGCCACCAAGACCTTCTACAAGGTCAAGGAAAATTACGCAGTCGTCCTGGAGCGTTTTGGCGGGGACCGCGAAGCGGTTATCGATGTGGGATGGCATCTGCGCCTGCCGTTTTTTACACGTATCGAGCAGGAAGTGCCCCTGATGAACCAGGAACTCTATTTGGGCGGTTCGACGGAACCCATGCGCATCATTTCGGGCGAAAACGTGGCTTTGTGGACATCGGCGCTGATGACCTATCGCATACGCAACCTGCAGCGCTGGGCCATCGAAAACCTTCAGCCCCAGCAATTGCTTCTGGGCGACTATGACGGCATCGTCAAGGATATCCTCCAGGCCCAGCCGGTCAACAACCTGATCAGCGATCGTGGAAAAATCAAGGAAGAGATTTTTAAGGCGCTCAAGAAAAGGCCGATTAATGTCGGCGGACCGACATTGGAAGAGAAGTACGGCATCGAGGTGGTCAGTTTTGTTCTCAAGGAAACCCGTTTCGGCGATAAGCTGGTGGCCGCGACCGAGGAGAAGAAACGACGGGAGTTGATCGCCGAGGCCGAGAACTATGCCGCCGATCAGGAAGCCAGCCGGATCCGCAAGCTCTACGCCGCGTATCTGGAAGGCGTTCAAGCGCTGCAAAAAGGGCTTGGGCGCCCGGACGGATCGACCGACCGGGCCATTCTGCAGTTTTTGGTCCAGCAACATTGGGCCTCGGCTTACGAGAAAAATCAGGAAGGGCAGAACACGATGGTCATCCAAAATACGCCCGGCCAGGCATCGCTGGCCCTTCCGGCCCCAGCGCCGCCCAAGCCGCCGGAAGGAGAATAGACATGGCACGGCGAATCACCCGGCAGAACAAATATGTCCGTCTGCCGGAGCGTAGAATCAAGGAGATTCAAGAGCTGATCGCCTCCTGGCCGTACGAAAGCCGGGCCTTTATGCGGGCGCGCCTCAACCAGTACCGGCCGAAGACCGGCCTGCTCAATATGCTGGCGGACGCCACGGTGGCCCTTCTGCAGTCCGAGCATGACAAGCGGTTTGAAATCCTTAACGACCCGGAGGTCATCACCGATTGGCAGATGCGCTTCGAGATCTCGGGTCAACGCAATCCGCAGGACGCCTGGAACAAGATTCTCGACAAGGAAATATCGGCCCGCGATCACATGCTCATGCTGGCGCTGCTCGACAAGGAACTCCAGGACATCCACGTCCCCCTGGAACTGCAGGAGCTGTTCGAAAAAATCTACCGGGCCCATATCCGCAAGGAATACCTCGCCGATCCCCAAGTGCCCAAATCGCCCCTCGTGCTGATCACCGGCCCGAGCGGCAGTGGCAAGTCGGCCACCGTGGAGCGGGTCATCGAGGACGTCATTTTCGCCAACGCCGTGATGCCGGAGGTCGACCTCCAACAGAAAAAGGAAGAAATCCTGGCCGATCGACCATTCTGGAAAACCATCGAAGAGATCGATCCCACGCTCGCGTTTGAAATATCGCGTCGCAATCGTACCCGCTTCTACCAAGGGCTGGGGCGCATCCCCCTCATCAGCCGGGTCTTCAAACGCCGCATCGCCCTGAACCTGGACGAACTGGGCGAGCAGGGGCTGCCGGTGGACTATTCCGTCGTTACGCCCAACGAATACCAGACCGCCCTGGCCGGCGAACCGGGCAACTATTTTCGCAAGGCCATGGGGGATCCCAAAAAGCCGGCCATCCGTCATATCGAAGAGGCACACAGCGCCTTCGGCAAGGCCAGCGAAGATCAAAGCGGCGTCCAGCGCCAGCAGCGGACCCTCGTGGACGCCTCCAACATCGTGCTGGACGAGATCGCCACGGGGCGGCGCGACTGCGTCCTGGTGGCCACGACGGATCAGCCCGAGCGCATCGACGCCGCCATCTACCGGCGTTTCGTTGAAAAAGGGATTATCATCGATATCTCCGAGTATTGGAAGAACCACGCCAACCTGCGCGAAGTCATCCGGATCGAACTGTTGCGCAACGATACCCGCATCGACACGGCGCCGGTCATCGATCAGCGGGCCTCGTCTTCACGCCTGACCCTTGCCGACCTCGACCGTGCGGTCGAAAGTGTCTACGGGTTGTTCCGCGAGCGTACCCTGGTGACGACCCCGGCCTACGTGCGCAAATTGATCCATTCGGTGATCCAGATCAAAAGCGACTTTCGGCCCGAATACCTGGATGACGCCGATCTCGTGCGCCGGGCCTTTGAACTGGTGGCCCAGAACTCATACGGGGACCTTTTCAAAAAAGTCGTCGACCACATGGACCGCCGCGTCAAATGGGAAGAGTACATCGGTGAGGTCAAATACGTCTTTTCGGAGATGGCCAACAATTGTCTGCAGTACGGTGTCAGTGAAGAGAAGGGGGTCGTTCTGAATGGCCCCCCCGGCGGGGGGAAAACGTTTCTGGTGCGCACGTGGTTGAGCGAGAACAAATCCGTGCACGACATCGCCACCAGTGCCAGCGCCCTCCAGGATCCCAGCAATCCGGTGGAAGGGGCGGTGGACAACCTTGGCAAGGTATACGACATCGCCAAGATGATCGCCCCGGCGGTTATTTTTTTTGACGAGGGCGACGCCTTGGCCCCGAAGCGCAGCAGTTCCGGAGGATCCCCCCAGGACAAACTGACCAACAAGTTTCTCAGCCTGATCGACGGCGAGATACCCATCAACCGGGTGTTCACCGTGTTGACCACCAACCGCCTGGACATCCTGGACCCCGCCCTGATTCGCTCCAAACGCCTGAAGGTCCTTGAGATTACCGGGCACCTGCGCAAGCGCGACATCGAGGCCATCGTCGAGGCGGCCCTGGCAGGGGTGCCGCTGGCGCCCGGGCTCGAAGTCGCAATGGTGGTCGAGGCAGCCAAGAATATCTGCAACACACCGGCGGACTATACGGCTTTTGTCGAAAAGGCCCGTTCGCTGCGCAGTACCGAATATGAGATCCTTCTGCGTCTGCGGGAAATCGGGCACCATGACGATGAGGAAAATTTAAATTTCATCAAATTCAATCTCAAAACACTGCTCGGCCTGCTCGAGGCCATCGAGGCGCCGCCCGAAGCGGTCAAATCCGTCCGGGATGAACCGCGCCGCTTCATCCGCGATTACGAGCAGGTCGTGGGACTGATCGCTGAGATCCACAAATCGGAAGACTATCCGCTCAAGGTTTCGCATCTGGACTCCGCCCGCAGCGAGATCTCGCAGAGCCCGATCAAAAAGGGCAAAGTCCAGTTGGACGAATTTCTCGAATCCGAATTGAGCGAGGAGCCTCAGGTAGGATTTATCGTAGGGGTCGGGGCCAACGACGTCACCGGTGTGCTCCTGCCCATCGCCACCAGCCTGAACTACAAGATGGCGCCTGAAAAAGTGCTGGTGACCGGGGCGGTTTCCACCGCTGCGCCGGGTGCGGCCGAACTCGATATGTCGGTCAAAATGACCCAGCAGTCGGCCCAGGAAGCCTTGACCTTGGTGAAGAACTACCTGCAGAATCTGCAGCCGAAAATCAGCATTCCGCGCCTTTTCGGGGAGTTCCTGGACCACTATACCATCCACCACCAGCTTTTAACGGCCTCCTACAACGTCGGCGGGCCGTCGGCCGGCTATGCCCTGGCCCTGAATACCATTTCGGCCCTGCTGATGATTCCGGTCTTCAACGATTTCGGCATCACGGGCGCCCCCTGGACCCGTGGCGTCAAAAAGGGCGAAATCGGTGGATCCGTCATCATCGGCGGTCATAAGAAAAAAACCGAGAAAGTGCTGCTGCACTTGCGTCGGATGTATATGCCCCTGCAGAATTACAGGGATCTCGAAATCGACTATCTGGAGAACTACTGGAGCCAGGACAAAGATATTTTAGGGGTGACCCATTTCGGCGACCTCGTTCCCGAAGTGCTGTGGCTGGGACCGGCCTACGAGGAGAGAGTCAAGCATTTGTCCGACATTCGCATCAAGTATAAACTGGCCAAATGTCAGCGCGGACGTCAGCCAGGCGACATCAAGCAGGAAATTCTGGCCATTAAATACGATTTGCGGACTGAGATCGAAGCCGAGATGATTCGGCGCCTGCAGGCCCTGCGCCAATATATGCGCAGCCCGGCGCGTGATCCCCACATTTCGCTGGAAGAAATTTTCCGCAACGATCGCAAAGGACGCCGGCTGGGCTCGGTGGCCAATCTGGTGCGCAACAGCCTCAGGCGGCTGCGCCAAGGCAAGGAGTGCCGGGTGGACTGATAGCGTGAGGGATTCAGAATCACTTGCGGTTGCAAGCACCTAATGTCGCCAGCCGTATACTTCGATCAACCGGCGGAGCCCATCCTTGGAAAGCCCTAACCGATCCCCGCGGTTTACAAGGGTCTGCCTGTCGCCGAATCCCGCGAGATAGCCGTTGATACGGGCGGAAGCGGTGGCATCCACCAGTTCGCGACTATCTGCATAGTACCTTTTCATTTCCATCAACAGATCGTTTTCTCGGCGCAGGTAATATTTCTGGTGGTAGTCTTCTGCGCGGTAAAAGGACTCCAGCGGGCGTATTTCGGTGTGCAGGAGTACTCGGCGCCGAGCGCTCTCGCGCTCGAGCGACACCTCGGCTTGGCGCCGCTGGTTTTCGTCATGGTAGAATACGATGGATTTGTATTGGGTCGGCCGTCGGCTGGTCGGATTATGGCTATCCCAAAAATGCTTCAGGAGCGATTCGAAGCTGATTTGTGCGGGGTCGAAATCGATCTGAAGTGTTTCGGTGTGGTCGCCCATCCGATGATATACGGGGTCGGCCTGCCGGCCGCCGGCATAACCGACGCGTGTCCCCCTTACCCCTTCAAGACTCCCGAACCGGGCGTCCGGTCCCCAGAATCAGCCGAGGGCAAAACTGGCGGTTTCCAGTCCAGTCGGAGCAGCACGATCGATGGCGGGACGTATCGGCCGGGCAATATCAGTGGTTGTCTGCAATTTCATTGCTTTATCCTGAAGGCTGGGGGTGCGGGAGACATCCTGCGGCGTGTGATCGCAGGCCATTGTCACAAGTACCGCCATAAAACATATCAGCATTAGTGGTATATTGAATGGGATGGGCCGACGAAAAACAAAACAAATTTTATGCCGACCGTAGCTTTCGCGCTGACCCCTTTCCAAGAGACAAAAAGCAGGCCGGAAGGTAGCGCTCGCGTCATCTGGCGCCTTGTCGTCCCACCCGACGAGGTCGGTGCCCGGAACTTCAGCAACACGACGGCGTGCATTAACCCGGTGGCGAAACATCCTTTTGAATGGCCAGATAGTGGGTGATATCCTCAAATGCATTCTTGATTGGCACGATTTTCCATTCCATCATGAATTCCGAGCCGTCCTTGCGATAGTTGATGGCTCGACCGTGAAATACCTGTCCCTCCTCAATTTCGCGGGACAGACGCTCAACCACTGCAGGGTCGGTCTTGGGACCCTGCAGCATCGCAGGGGATTGCCCCATAACTTCATCCGGTGTATATCCGGTCATTTCGCTGAAAGCGGCATTGGCATACACGATCGGATATCCCGGACCGGTTTCGGTGATCAACACGCCGTTGAAAGACTCGGCAATCGACGCTTCCAAAAGCCGTTTCATGATTTCACGGAAATTTTCGTCATGATCGAAAATATTAAAGACGTCAGTGTCGAAATCCATCGTCGCTTTCCTTATGAAAATCACCAAAAAATTTTGATTGGTAATGCGT